>CAZPDY010000066.1:0-6604 GCA_964585455.1 uncultured Candidatus Bathyarchaeia archaeon
CTGTTTGGGATTTGCCGGTTTCGGGGTCTGAGAGGATTATCTTGAACTTCGCCATGAAAGTGTACTCCTATGAAGCAAGTTTGAATATGGATTGTACACGGCGTTTTTAAAGCTTCCTTTCTACACGTTTGTCAATATACGAAGTAAGCAACTTAACATCCAAGTAAGAAAAAAGGGAGTGGAATTATGCTCTTTGTTTTCTGAGTGGTCTCTTCTTTACGAGTATAATGGTCAGCGTAGCGAGGACAGCGAACAGCAACAGAATTATAGTTTGACGAAATTCTGGAATGGCGTCGGTTCCCATTATCTGGACAGATCTTGTGCTATGGTCATAGATGAAGCAAACGTATGTCGTGTTCTCATCTTCGATTATGGTGCAGTCTATGGATTCTCCGTCTACAAGAACTTGCCATTCTCCATTTTCAACCCACAGGAGTGATTGAGGTATGGCGATTTGACAGACCCCTGTTCCTATTGAGCCTGTTACGTTGAATTTGATGAATGGGCCTGCGTCGGGGTTGAAGTAGAAATCTGTGACTGTTGAGTTGCTGGTTATGTTGACGTAGTAGGTTATGCTGTTCCACGTGCCTGCTTCAAGAGAGTTCGTTGAGCCTTCCTTAACATCGATTGTTACTTGTATTCTATAGTCTGAGGTTGCTGGTCTGAACCGGTCGTATTCGATGTTGTAGTTGTCTTTGACTAAGAGAATCACTCGCCACTCGCCGTCTTCTGTGAGTTGGTAAGTGATGTTGACCAAGTCGGACCCTTTGAATATTGTTCTTGCTGCAGTCTCTCCGACAATCCAGAATTCCCACCTGTACTCCACTATTGACGCGTCGGGCTGCCTGTGATAACTTGCGGAAGCGTCGAGGAAGACCGTTTGGTTCGAAAGTACCCATTCCGGGGTGTAGGAGATGTTCAGTTGAGGTGTATCGATGACTTGCAGTGTTCCCGCTTGTATGTTGTTGCTAGGATCAAAATCAGCCTCTACTATTGCTTGGACTGTTATATTGTAAGCGCATGCGACTAATAGTTGCTGCCACTTCAATTCAGCGGTAGCCCCAGGTAATAATGAACTCGTCCAAGTCTTTAGAAGGGTGCTGTTGCTGTAGAGTTTTACTTCGATCTCTGTTTCAGGTTCTGTTCCTTTATTCTTGACAACCACTCGGAACGAAGTCATCTCTGCGTCAAGCACAGGAATCAAGTAAACCGTAGTAAACGGCTGGTTCCATCCGAACTGGAGCGTTTCGACACTTACATCATGAATTGCTGGGGCTGCGACATAAACTGCGTCACTTGAGACCATTGAACTGTCTTCGATGTTACTCTCGTAGGGAACTAGGGTTAGGTTCATCAGAATGTAGTATATGCCTCAGCTTGAACGCCAGTTGTGTTCCAAGTCAGATGCTCAGTTTTTATGGGCAAACCTGTGTATGGAAGAGAAACGTTCTTCTCATCTATCTTAATCCAGTCAGTAGTTGTTATGTTGTCCCAATCGATTGCTGAGGCATTGTGGTAAGCTGTAAGAGTGAAGTTCTCGTCGGCAAACCCGTTGTTCTCAACTGCTGCTGCGACATCAACCGTCTTGTTCAATTTTACAAAATCACTTGGAGTCAACGTGACCGAAATTATCCTGACGTTTCTAGACGCCGCAACCCTCAGAGTCTCCGTCTTCGGACTACTGAACACACTATCAGAGTCCTTTACTGTTAGAGAGACATCGTAATCCCCTATGACGTCGTAAGTGTGCTGGATAATTGGCGTATCCACGATAGTGACGTTGCCGTCGCCGAAATCCCAAATATAACGTGCGATTGAACCGTCTGGGTCGTAGCTGGCTGAAGCGTTGAAAATCACTGGCTTGTTGACCACTCCCACATCAGGCCAGAAAACAAAGTCCGCAACCGGGGCGCCTGGGGTGCGGAATTCGCCGTCAAATTTGTGGAACAGCAATGGTTGTGCAGTGTGGTCTGAGAGAGCAACTCCCGTGAACCTTATTGGAGAGGAGCCAGCGTGCGTTACGTTGAAGGTCACCGTGAAGAAAGTGCCGTTGCCGTTAAATTTCGCTGCAGGAGGAAACGCAGCATAGCTTACCCACGCCATGGTTCCAGGCTCAGAGTTTGTCATGTTTGCAGTCTCGTCAACCTTGTTAATGATTTCGAATACTGGGTCGTGTAGTGTGCCTGCGTAGGGGCTCGGCGGAACGGGGACGGGATAACTCTCCACGGGAACGGTGACCGTGTGGTTCAGGTATTTCAGGATCGTCGAGTTCCAAGCAAGCTGAACGTCGAAGCCCATGAGGTTACCCAAGGGACGCTGCCAAGGGGGATTATCGGGGTCAGTGACATAGTTGTCGGTAAGGTTAGAAACCACCATCGCTACAGTAAACGTGTCCCCAACGTTGGCTATCACAGTCTCTGGATAAACGTAGACTGAAGGCCAATCGGTAGGCAAGGTCGTTGAAACTAGAGAGCGAGTCTGTGGCGGCATGCCTGCTTGAGGACTGACCAAGGTCGTATTGCTCACAGGAACAACGCTTACTACCATCAGGGCAACCAACAAAAACGTTGCTAGAGTGAATGGTTTACTCAATTTCTCCCCTTCCACTTTATCTCAAATCAATTACCCATATCACAAAAGTTGTTTTAATAGTTTTCGGGCAGCACGAGACACCCATCACTTTCGCCCCTCAACCACATCACCCACATATTAATAGCAGCCTAATAAGACGGTCTAGTCTCTGCGCCGAGAACCCAAAACTCCCGCCAAAACGACGTCTGCAAAAAATTCTTATGCACCTCAAAGCAGCTAATCACTTGGAAACACGAACAAGATGAAGTTCGCCTTCATAAGCCCAGGAGCAAACGAAGAACTCTCCCTAACCGAAAAAAGCAAAGCCATAGGCTCCTGGCCACCCCTGGGCATACTCTACATCGCCACAATACTCAGGGACGAAGGCGTAGAAGTCACGGTCTTAGACCAAGCAGCCGAAGCCTACTCCCTAGACCAGACGGTAGAATGGGTGGAAAAACAAGACCCAGAAATCCTGGGCTTCTCGGCTCTGGCGAGCTCGGGCAAAACCGCCGCAAGAATCGCCCAACACGTGAAGGAAAGAAACCCCAACATAATCACGGTTTTCGGAAACTACTACGCCACGTTCAACGACCAAAGAATACTCACCACCTACCCCCAAGCAGACATCATCGTCCGAGGCGAAGGAGAAGAAACCACCAAAGAACTCGCAACCGCCATACAGAAAAAAAGCAGCCTAAAAAAAGTGCGAGGAATAACCTTCCGAGAAAAAGGCAAAATCATCGCCACCCCAGACAGACTCCTGATAGAAAATATCGACGCCCTACCAATCCCCGACCGCACACTCCTACAAGCTGAGTACCATTCAACCCTCGTGGGCGCGATCGGAGCACCAAAAAAATTCACCACCCTACTATCGTCGCGAGGATGCCCCTACCATTGCAGGTTCTGCGGCTGCCAAAAAATCGTCCACGGCACGTGGCGTCCAAGGTCGGTGGAAAAAACCCTCGAAGAAATTCAACTACTCGTAAGCGAAGGGTACCGCCAATTCCTCTTCGTAGACGACAGCCTCACCATAAACCAGAAAAGAATCATCAAACTCTGCCAAAAAATCGCCAAAGAAAGGCTAGACGTTGAATGGATATGCGAGGGCAGAGTAAACCACGCTTCCTACGAGCTGATGCGGTCGATGGTGAAGGCAGGCTGCAGAATAATCTACTTCGGCATAGAGAGCGCAAACCAACGAATCCTAGACTATTATCAAAAACAGATAACTTCGCAGCAATCCCGAACAGCGGTAAAAACCGCGAGAAAAGCGGGAATGGACATAATCGTCGGCTCCTTCATCGTAGGCGCCCCAACCGAAACAAGACAAGAGATAGAGAACACCCTCAAATTCGCCCAGAGAATCCCCCTAGACGTCCCACAATACAACATCCTAGGCATTTTCCCAGGGATGGCAATCTGGGACGAATTCAAAGCGAAAGGATACTTAACCACAGAACAGGAAGAACAGCATTGGGAAATGGGAGTAGCGGTCGCGAATGTTTACCGAGACGCTGTGCCCTACGACGAGATTAAAGAGTTAATCCGCCGCTATTACCGCCAATTCTTTATACAACGCCCCAACTTCCTCTTGGCACAACTGGCACGAACGATGAGAAGCCAATTCAGACTTGACATCGTGAAAGCAAACTTAAGCCGAGTTGGGAGCATCACGAGGGGATGGAAAGATTTTGTCGCCTTCGAAGGCGAAGAACAAAACATGATAGAGGCTTAGCGGACCAGTTCCCGTTTCTTCCAACGCAGGTTCTTACTCTTACACTTTCTGCACTTGACGGCTGAAGGAGCGTTCCGTGCGCCGCAATCCCGACAAATCTTCATGTAGAGCCTGCTGCGCTGTGCGATGGTTTTCTTCTGCAGGTCGGTTATTGGCACGGTTTTTTCTCCTCTGCTGTTTTACGTTTCAGACCATGCAGTTGTAGATATACTTTTCCTTCCAGTCTTTAGCAGCATAGTGTTAGGTTGGTTCTGTCTCGCTCAGCAGCCTTCTCTCGCCCTTAATCCTCTGAATGTCTGTGATGTCTTGAGTCACTTCTATACACCCCAAGTATTCGCCCTTCTGGTTCTGCACGGGAAAGTATCGTATGTGAACCTTTCTCTGGTTCATGTCTATCCAAAAGTCTGCTGATTTTCTCCTGCCTTTCCTCAAGTCGTCAATTACTTGGTTGACGATGTGAACGCTTTTCGGAGGATGGCACTGTTGAACCTTGCGACCTATCACCGCTTTCGTCCTCGGAAAAACTCGCCCTTCAGCTTTGTTGAAGTAGTGAACAGTATCCGAAGCGTCAACAAAAGTTATGTCCACGGGCAGAGCATTCAGCACCGCTTCTACCTCCTCGGGCGTCAAGCTTCCAGTCTCGAAACCCAAAGCCTCTTCCAACGCTTCCTTCACTTCTTTTCTCTCCTCTTCGGCTGTTTTGACGTATCCAGGTGTGAAGCAGCAGTACCCCAGTTCGTCGCATTGTTCTCTGATTTCTCGCCACTCATCATCCTCTATCGTCTGAAGGGCGGCGGGGTAGAGGATGTGGTTCTCCTTGTAGATGTGACTCGCCAACTCTTCAGCTATGTAGCCTCCTGTGGCGGCTAGTTGTTTGGCAAAATCTTGAAAAGCCAGTTTGTCATGGGTCTCGAGCAGTTTAACGAGTTTTTTCTTCTTTTCCTTCAGCTCGTTGTGTTCAGCCCACATTATTGCGGGCGGCTCAGTTATACCGTGTTTTTGGAGGTATGGGAATAGGACGTTTTCTTCGCGCACGTTGTGTTTTTCCATTTCCATGAGATGCTCTGCAACGTTGCCTAGTCTATGTATCTCTTCGCTGACCTCGGCGAAGCTTTTTGCAGCACCGACTTTCTGCAGAACGCTCTTAAGTTCTTCCAAGTATTGGAGGATTATCTTGTGTTCTTCCATAAAAACGTGGATAGGATGGTCAGCTGCAACCTCGACTTTGTCTCTCTCGAGGGATTCTCTGAAGACTGCCAGATGTACATTACAGAGTTTGCGTATCTCTTCTTGAGGCATTCCTTCTTTTACGAGTTCCTGTTCCACCTGGGCGATTTCTGTTGGGCTAATGTTTCGCAGGATGTTTTGGAATTCAGTCTTGACTTCTTCTGAGTCTTTTCCTCCATGCAACTGCTTGATTAGGCTCTTAATCAGTTCCTTCGGTCTGGTTTTTGCTTGAAGTTTTTTCAGCTCTTCTTCGTCTACCACTCTCTGTTCCCCCTTCTAATGGCGGCTTAGGTAGAGTGATTCTGCCGCTTCTTTCTTTTTCCGTTCCTTAAGGTGTCTCGCAGTTAAACACTTTCCCTTTGTAGGACAGTACTTTTCGGCGTGATGAGCAAATGTCTTGAAGATCGGCTCCATCGTCTCTTTGTTCAAGGAGTAGAACCGTTCTTTTTTCCTCCTCTCTGAGAAGACGAAGCCGCATCTTTCGAGCGGTCTGAGGTTGTGGGAAATCATACTCTGCTCTTTGCTAAGAGCGTCGGCAATTTCAGTCACGTTCCTCGGTCCCTTTCTTAGGAGTTCCAGAATTGCGAGCCGTGTTGGGTTGGAGAGCGTGGAGAAGAACATATAACATGTCTCGCTTTTAGTGAGTTCCATTTTTTGTACTTCCTTTTATGTGAGATTTACTTCATATGAACAACACATCATATCTTGTATTTAAGCTTTCCCACTCGCAACCCTCCAGCCAGAAGCCCCGCGATGTCACTCGGTTTCTCGGCAACCCTCACGCCCGCAGCCTTAAACGCCTCAATCTTGCTCTCTGCCGTACCAGCTCTGCCCATGACGATGGCGCCCGCGTGTCCCATGCGTTTTCCCGAAGGCGCTGTCCGTCCGGCGACGAAGGCTACTACTTTTTTAGGATATTTCGTTGCTGCGATGTATTCTGCTGCTTGCTCCTCGGCGTTGCCGCCGATTTCGCCTATCAAAACAACAGCCTCTGTTTCTCTGTCTTTCTGGAACATCTTCAACGCGTCCACGAAGCTCAAACCCACGATTGGGTCTCCCCCCAAC
>CAZPDY010000067.1:0-6582 GCA_964585455.1 uncultured Candidatus Bathyarchaeia archaeon
CTGTAGGTTTGGTCCTCTATCTCGTCAGTCATCTCGATAATGCGTCGTCCGAGGTCTGTGAGGCGGTATTTCTTGGTCTCCACGTCGGGTTCGATGAGGTCGGATTTTAGGAGGGATTTTAGGTGGTAGGCGAAGCGTCCTGCGTCGCGGGTGGCATCTAGTTTGAGGTAGTTCATGATTTCGGTGTAGGATAGTGGTCCCTTTTCGAGCATTAGGTTCAGGATTTGAATGCGAATTGAGGCGGAGATTGATTTGAGCACTCGGATGCCTGCTTTGTTGATGCCGCGGAGCTTTGGGTTTGACATGGTGACACGCCTTTGGTGGCTATTTTCTTAGGGGTTTGCTGAGTTTAAAGGTTGGGGAAAGAAGCAGCGTGGGAAGCATTCGTTTAGCGCTTTGTCTCTCTGCAAACCTTGGCGACGGTTTCCTTGACTGTCGTGGCTGAAACGTCTGTTTTAATGCCAAGAGGGTTAAAATGCGTTAAGACTGCTTGATGCCCCGCCTTCTTAAACTCGGCAATCACTCTCTTTGTTGACGGAACTGGTAAGCCGAGCACGTCGCAGACGTTGTCTACTACATAGTACGTGATGGGGGCATTTACTTCCTCCTTCGTCAGAGCCAAGAGCCTGTTGATTTTCTCTTTCTGCTTGAAGATCTTTGTTCTTGCTTCTTTCTGCATAGAAGCCACAAAACCTTCATCGACAATCTTGCCTACCCACAGGGGACCGGCAACGCTCATCTTACTGCCACATTCTGGACACTCCTCTCTCTCACAATGAAGCAGGCCAGCTGACGCTTCCCTGTGAAGACAGGCAGGGCAGTGGCTGATGTATCCCATGCTTTTGAGGCTGGCGTCTGCTTCCTTTGCACCGTAATTGACTACAGTATAAAGTCGAATGTAGTGCTCTGAGCTGTGGCTGAACACTATTCTAGCCCCGATGTCGCTTTTCGCTGCGGACCTTGCCAAAGCCCCCGCCAACAGACGCACCGCCAACTCGTGGCAATACTCGGTCCGCAAGGGTTTTCCACCATATTTTCGCACGCAGGCTCGGGGGTATACGCCGCACAAGGAAGCCAAGTCAGTAGCTGTCAACGCCAACAACCCGCCCCTCCGCAGAGCCCTCAACGCAGAATCCAAGTAAGGCACGGGCGAACCGAAAGGGTCAACATCTATGTAGTCGAAACGCCTCCGAGGGGCACCGAAGCTACTTAGCAGTAGATTAGCGTCCTCGTTCTCTACCACAACCTTGCCCGCCAACCCGTTCATTTCGACGTTTAACTTAGCCAACCTATACGCTTCGCCGTTAATGTCGTTGACAACCACCGTTTCCACCCCGTCTACCTCCTCTGCTAGTCTGATTCCCCGAATCCCACAGCCAGCTAAGGGTTCACAAACCCTCAAATAGCGTCCAACAAGCCTTTGGAACGCTTGCAGCGCCAAGACAGCCAAGTCACGGTTCAGCTCCATCACTGGGTTGTAGAACACGGGCGCCTTAGAGGGGGCATAGTCTGAAGGCTTCTCCACGAAAGCCTGAAGCTTGGGCACGACGACTTTAACCATACCCTCGATAACGTGCTCTGTGGGAAAGGACACGCTCAATCCGTTCACTCGACCGCAAAACACGTTAATCTCCACCGCCTAAAAACAGTTTATGAAAGACGACGAAAAGAGGGTGAAACAACTCGTATTCATGACAGGTCCCCCGAGAACGGGAAAGACCACCGTACTGCTTAGAGCTGCTGAAGAACTTCGGGCTAACGGCTACAGTCTGGGGGGCATGACCAGCCAAGAAGTCCGAGAAGCGGGCATCCGGGTGGGCTTCGAAATTCGGGATTACGCGTCGAACAGAAGGGTGTGGCTTGCCCACGTCAGACAGCCATCAGGTCCTCGAGTAGGCAAGTATCGAGTCAACCTAGCCGACCTCGACACGATAGGCACCGCAGCCATACTAACCGCCCTAAGAGAGGCTGACGTAGTGTTGATAGACGAAATCGGTCCTATGGAACTATTCTCCGAAGCCTTCAAAGACGCAGTGCAGAGAGCAGTCGACAGCTCTAAACCAGTGCTCGGCACGATTCACTACCGCGTCCAACATCCCCTCGTCCAACAAATCAAATCTAGAGGAGACGCCGACGTAGTCGAAGTCACATTAGAGAACAGGCTGCAGCTTCCCACCTCGATTGCAAACAAGGTTATTAAGTATAAGCAGAGAGAAACTGTGTGAAGGCTGGCTGCTCTGGATGCGAGTCTTGGGCGTTGACGACGCTGGTCGCGGCTGCGTCATAGGACCGCTCATCATTGCGGGTGTTCTGATAGATGAGAGAGCTCAGTCGAAGCTCGTGGAGTCGGGTGTGAAGGACAGCAAACTCCTCTCCCCTCGTAGGCGAGAGCAACTAGCCGAAGAAATCAAGAAAATAGCCATCGACACCCACGTCGTTAAGCTTTCCCCAGCAGAAATAGACAAGGTAGTCAACAGCCGAAGGAAGTTGCACAAGCTCAACCGTTTAGAAGCTCAAGCCATGGCAAGAGTAATCGAAGCATTGAAGCCAGACGTAGCCATCGTCGACGCTTCTGACGTGTTAGCCGACCGCTACGGAGACCACATCACTGAGCGTCTCTCCTTCCCCGTGCAAGTGATATCAGAACACAAGGCAGACAGAAACTACCCCGTCGTCTCAGCTGCCTCCATAATCGCCAAAGTCGAAAGAGACCGCCACGTAGAAGCACTGAGAGTTCTGCATGGCGATTTTGGAAGCGGTTACATGACAGACCCAAAAACCACAGTATTCATCGATGCGTTAGCGAAAAAATGTCGTAAATACCCAGACTTTGTGCGACGCTCTTGGAAACCCGCAAGAATAGCTAAGACAAATGCAAGGATGAAACAAACCAAACTGCACGAAGGGCGTGATTAGAGCTTAGCCATCAAATCTTCGGGACATTTGATCTTCTCAAAGTCTTCCCGACAAATGAGGGGAACATTGTCGACAGAAATTTTTTTGCTGTCTGCGACGAATATCGGTTGAGCCTCGATTATCTTGCTGATGCTCGCGATTTCTTCGGTTCTGACTTCAAAATTCCGCTCTTTCTCGTGCGCCACAGCTACCAAGAGACTGTTTTGGTTCTCTGGGGTTTTCGCAACAAAATCGAAGGGAGCTCTCTTTATCTGGAAGACTGCAAAGTTATACTGGAGCAGCTTCCGGATAACGAACTGAATAAAACGGCTTTCGCTGATAACTCGTCTTGCGGCAGCAAAAAAACCTTCAGCTTCTCCGAGATACTGGAAAATGTCGACGGGTTTCACCACGGGCATGCCTAAGACCCATTCAAGCTTGTACGCCGTTGAAACAGAAGCCTTCGCCATCCCCCGCTCATAACCATAAAGCGTCCGGCGCGAAACACCCATGATTTCCGCCATCTTGCCTATGGACAAGCCCTTCTCCAACCTCTTCTTCCTGACTGCTTCTCCGTCCAGCTTGACGTAGTACCCTCCAGGACCGGCTTCGATCAGCGGTCTCATCTCTTTCAGAAGGACGTCCTCAAGAGTCTTCAGAGTAAGCGCGCCCACGTTGTACCTCGAATACACCGTGTCGTCTTCCAATGGTTTGTTTCGGGTTTTTTCACAGACGAAGAACGAGGCTCCGGAAAAAAGCTTCGCCAAGGTCATGAGTTCCCTTGCGTCTCTTTCGTAGATGTTTCCGATGTAGGAGTGGGCTTTGACGAAGGCAAGCTGGTTTTCCTTTCGCGCCACAAAATCGAAGCAGCTGGGTCTCGCACAGCATCTCTGCGAGAGATGAAAGCCTGCCTTTTCGAAAAGGGATTCAACGTTGTCCAGAATTTCCACCCTGTCCATCTCCTCCCCCTCGGTTGTAAATCAATGTGTAAAGGTTGAATATAAACATGCCCGTAGAATTTGGATGTTAGAATAAGATACGAATGGTACTTGACGTTTAAATCTTTGATACAATCATAGCGTGGGCTTTTTCGTAGGGTTCAAGTTGTACAACTTCCTTTATGGCAAAACCACGCCTCTTCAGAATCTCTGCTTCCTGCTCGTAGACTTCGACGGGTTTTTTTGCGACGTCGATGCTCTGCGACTTGACCGCCAACATAGTCCATCCCCCACTCTTTAAGAAGAGCTTCGCGTTGTCTGCCAACACCTTAGCCTGTTCAGGTTGCGCGATGTCGCAGTAGACGTCGTCTACTCTTTCGACGAACATGGCGTATTTCTCGGGCATTCTCGCATCTTCCAACAACGGTGTCATGTTGGGACGAAAAGCACACACGTTGTTCACTAGTTCGCGCATGGAGCGCGGGGCGAATTCCACGCAGTAAACGTGTCCTTCGCTTCCCACGATGTCTGAGACGTGACTGGCTGTGGTTCCCGAGGCTGCACCGAGATACAGAACCTTGTGGCTTGGCTTTATGGGCACGGTGGTTAGTCCCTTTAGGATGGCTGCTGCGAGCTTGCTGCGGTAAGGGTCCCAGACTCTGTATTCGACACGTTTGGAAGAAACTAAACGTTCTCCGTAGACGCCCCTCCCCGGAGTCAGATTCCTCGTAGCCAGCTTCCGTGTGCCATCTTCTAACGTTGCCCAGTAGATTCCAGAGAATTTTGGGTGCGGCTTAACGTCTGTAGCCACGTTTCTTTCTCCATTTCTTATGGGTTGGCTGGGGCTGCTCCTTTCTGGGCGGTGGGGGTTTTTGATATGTCTCTTTAATCTCTGTCACTCGTTTCTCCAAGTCTGCCTTCAAGGAGTCGCCGATGTATCGGCCGCTGAAGGCATCGGTCCTAGCTGCTATGGCTGTTTTCCCCGCCAACACCCTTGAAATCTTTCCTCTCTGCCATTTCTTAGCGTCATGAATTAAGGGTTCTTGGAATATGATTCCATGTTTTGGCGGTCTTGCTCCGGTTTTTAGGGCTCTGAAGAGGGCTTTTTCGGCGCCGAGGACTTGTATGGTGCTCGCGGGCATCTTGGCGAGGTTAGTCAGTCCTCCTGCTATCGATATTAGACGGGCTGCTAGGAGAGAGCCTAGGAGGGCTTGGACGTTGGGCGCTACCTCTTCCACCGTGGCGTCTGCGTAGTTCTGCAGAACTTGCCTCAGGCTGTAGAGTTCGAGAGTTTGCCTGCAGAGGCTTTGGATCTGCTCGATGTCTTTGTCTGCTAGTTCGGCACCCATGGATTTTTCTGCAGTCTCTGCGATTTGTGCAGCCTTGCTTGATGGCAAGCCTTCTTTTTCCAAGCTCTCGGCGGTGAAGTTGGGTCTTTTTCCGAAGGTTAGAACGAGTTTCGCGTAGGTTTCATGCTTCTCTACCAGTCGGTCGAGTTCAGGAAAGTGGAGACCATACCATTCGCGTATCCGACCCATGAACAGGTTAGCAGTTTTGTCCAAGTCGTCTATGCTCAGTATGGCTTGGGCGACCATCAAGTCCCTCTTCTCTCCAGCCTTCTTCACTTTCAGTCTGGTGAGTTCTACAGAAACTTCTCGAATAAGTTCCCGCAGCTCTCCCGATTGCTCGACAAACCCGACTTCCAAGGCGAATTTTTCAAGGTTTTGGCGCAGAATCTCGCCTTGGTCTGAAGGTTGGGCGATGGTTTCTACCTTCAGCTTTTTTTCAACAGCCTCCGCCATCGCAGTGTTCTCAAAAACAAAGCTAGCGTATCCTTTTTCCTTGAGTCGTTGAACTAGAGAGACTACTTCGTCGATCTCTTTCCCAGCGTCGGTTAATTGGAGTTTTTCGGCTATGAGTTTAGGGTCTTTATCAAACAAGACTTGATCAACTACTCCCCCATCCTCGCCGAAGCCTAGAACACCTATTAACGACACTATGATGGTTGCTTTCATGCCCTTTCACATCGGGTCTTTCCTAACCTTTATCTCTGCTAATGAATAACCTTTACTGAAACGGGGTGTCCTCCATGACCAATCGTTTGAAAACAGAAGTCGCGGGCTTAAAGCTAGCTAACCCAATCATGCTTGCAGCGGGAATCTTGGGCATGTCGGGGTTGACGCTGAAACGCGTGGCAAGGGCAGGCGCGGGCGCAGTGGTCACAAAGTCTCTAGGTTTGAAGCCTCGCGGCGGCTACACGAACCCCACAGTGGCTCAAGTTGAATGCGGGCTGGTTAACGCCATGGGACTCCCCAACCCCGGCGTTGAAAACTTTGCTCAAGAGATGCAAGAAACAAAGAGGATTAGGGTTCCGATTATCGCGAGCATCTACGCCTCCACGCCAGAAGAATTCGCTACCACAGCAGAGAAGGCTGCGAGACTAGGGGTGGACGGGTTGGAGCTGAATGTTTCATGCCCCCACACCGAGAAGGCTGGAGCGGAAATCGGGCAGGACCCAAAACTCTTGGAACATGTAGTTAGAGAGGTTAAGAGAAGCGTGGATAAGCCTGTCTTCGCCAAGTTGACGCCGAACGTCGCCAACATCGCCGACGTAGCCAGAGCTGCGGAAAGAGGGGGCGCTGACGCCGTGACCGCCATTAACACGGTAAAAGCCATGGTCATAAACGTAGAAACAGGCAAACCAATCCTCGGAAACAAAGTCGGCGGTTTGTCAGGTCCAGCCATAAAG
>CAZPDY010000068.1:0-6498 GCA_964585455.1 uncultured Candidatus Bathyarchaeia archaeon
GTATAGGAATGTTATACCGAATTTTGTTTGGTGGGCGTTGCAGAAACAGCAGTTGCCTATAACTGGGACGGGTGAGGAGACTAGAGATTTTACGTTTGTTGATGATGTAGTTGATGGCACTCTGAGTGCTGGAGTGATTCCTGACGCTTTGGGTGAGGCGATCAACATAGCTTCTGGAACAGAAACAAAGATTGTTGATTTGGCTAAAATGGTCAATGAAATCATGGGTAACGATAGTGAAGTCAGATTGGTTCAGAGAAGGAAGTGGGACAAGATTGTTCGAAGGAGGGCTTCGATTGAAAAGGCTGGTAAGATTCTTGGGTATGAGCCTAAGGTTGGAATTAGAGAGGGGTTGAAGAGAACGGTGGGTTGGCTTTTGCAGAACAGGGACAAGATAGAGGCAAGTGTTAGGTTTTAGGTGTCAGTTTTGAGGATACTTGTTGTTCAAGAGTCTGATTGGCTTGAGAGGAATGTACATCAACAGCATCAGTTGATGGAAAGGTTGTCGCTGAGAGGTCATGAGGTTAGGGCTATCGATTTTGAGATAACTTGGCGCAATAAGCATAAGAGAGAGTTTGTTTCGAGAAGGAGAGTCTTCAACAACGTTTCGAAAGTGTCCAAGGGGTTAGGTGTCACAGTCGTTAGGCCTGGCATATTGAAGTCCCCTCTGTTGGATTATGTTTCGATTGCATTCTCTCACGGGAAGGAGATACATCGCCAAATTGCTGAGTTTGAGCCTGATGTGATTATTGGGTTGGGAATATTGAGCACGTTTGTTGCGTTGTTGATGGCGAACCGGCATGGGATTCCTTTTGTCTATTACCTGATTGATGCGTTGCATACTCTGATTCCTTTTAGGAGGCTTAGGTTTCTGGGGAAGGTGTTGGAGAGAGAGACGCTCAGGCGCAGTAATGTTGTGTGTGTTATCAATGATGAGCTTAAGCGATACGCTATAGAGTTGGGAGCTTTGCCGAGCAAGGTTAGGGTGGTTAGAGCTGGCGTAGATACTGAGCGTTTTAACCCGAGAGTGGATGGTTCTGAGATGCATAGGAAGCTTGGCATTCACGAGGATGATTTGGTGCTTTTCTTTATGGGTTGGCTCTATTCGTTTTCTGGGTTGAAGGAAGTTGCCATTGAGTTAGCTCGAGTTAGGGATGAACATTCAGACTTGAAGCTTGTTGTTGTGGGCGATGGAGATCTTTTTCATGAGCTTGAGCAGATTAAGAAGGATTACCGTCTTGACCAGCTTGTTTTGGCTGGGCGTCAGCCATATGAGATTATTCCCAATTATGTTGCAGCATCAAATGTTTGCCTGCTTCCTGCGTACGATAATGAGGTTATGAGGAATATTGTGCCGATAAAGATGTATGAGTATATGGCTTGTGGCAAACCAGTAATAGCAACGAATCTTCCAGGCATAGTGAAGGAATTTGGCCACAATAACGGAGTTCTGTATGTAGATACCCCCACAGAGGTTTTGAAGAAAGTGATCGAACTGGGTGATGAGACGAAAAGCACAGCTGAATATGGAGCCAGGGCGAGAAAGCTTGTAGAAAAACATAACTGGAACAGAGTTGCTGCTAAGTTCGAAAACATTCTGAAAGAAGTCTGTAGACGCTAGAGGAAAACAACGTTTGAAGATTCTTCATGTTGTTCCCTACTTCCCCCCAGCATATGCGTTCGGAGGACCTGCCAAAGTCGCGTATGAAATGTGCAGGGAGTTGGTGAAAAGGGGTCATGATGTTACGGTTTATACGTCTGATGCGAGAGACCTCTATTCTAGAGTGAGTGTTAAACCCCCCGATGTGATCGATGCATTGAAAGTCTTCTACTTCAAGAATGCCTCTATGACACTTGTTAGAGGAGCGAAGCTATTTGTGACACCTAGATTGTTTTCCAAGGTGAAAAATGAGGTCAAGACGTTTGACGTGGTGCATTTACATGAGTTTAGGTCATTTCAGAATGTGGTTCTTCATCATTACGCAATGATATCTCGTGTTCCCTACGTGCTGCAGGCGCATGGTTCTCTTCCCAAGATTATTGCTAGATTGAGGCTGAAGCGGATTTACGATGTTTTTTCTGGTTATAGATTGCTGAGAGATGCTGCCAAGGTCATTGCTCTCAGCTTGGTGGAGGCTGAGCAGTATAAGTGTATGGGTGTACCGGAAGAGAAGATTGCTATTATCCCTAACGGCATAGACCTGTCTGAATATACCACCTTGCCGCCTCAAGGATCTTTCAAAAAGAAGTATGGAATAAACGACAATGACAAGGTGGTGTTATACGTTGGGAGGATACATGAAAGCAAAGGGTTGGATTTTCTCCTAAACGCGTTTGCATGCGTCGTTACAAAACTCAAAAATGCTAAGCTTGTGATTGCAGGTCCGGATGATGGGTATCTTAGCAAACTAAAAACCATGGTTAAAGCTTTTAAAGAAGAAGAAAGTGTCCTAATCTCGGGTCCCTTGTACGGGAGTAATAAACTCGAGGCATACGTGGATGCAGATCTATGTGTTCTGCCATCAAGATATGAGACGTTTCCAATGAGCCTACTCGAGGCATATGCGTGTGGTAAACCAATAGTTGCTTCGGACTTGCGGAGTCTAAGGCAACTTGTCTTACATGAAGTTACAGGTCGCTTGGTGCACCAAGGGAATGTGAAACAACTCTCACGTTATATGCTCGACTTACTGAATAACGTTGAAAAATCTGAAAAGATGGGCTTGAAGGGTAAGGAATTTGTAGAAAAGAATCTCACAATTGAAAAAACTGTGGATGCGCTAGAGAGAACTTACAGATGTCGACCCACCTCACAGATGCAGAAACTCCCAAAAAGATCGCTTTTCTAAGAGAAGACGGTATGACAAAAAAAGACATCGGAAAAACAGTGGAGGGTCAAACCGCCTATTCTTGTTTTTTACTTATGATCATCGCGCTAAGGCTTCTAATAGATTTTCTCTTGTTGCATATCGTGAATGCCAAATGGTACACCTTTGTAGCCATCGGCCGAAAAATCGATTCGAAAGTCGAACCATTGTTCGGGCAAAGAAGAACTTTTACACTATTTGCACCAGATGGGTCTAAGATAGTTACGCACGGTTATCGGGAGGCAAAATATCTCGCCTTCCTGATTTTTGATATCTATCTACGCAAACCATATGAAAGGGGTCTGGGAAAACTGGAGACCCCTAAATCGGTGATAGTAGACGTTGGCGCTCACATGGGAGTATTCACGCTAAAAGCAGCAAGGAAAGTTCTTGGTAGAGGAATTGTTGTAGCTGTAGAACCATACCCCTATAACTTCGAAAGACTACTAAAGAACATCCGAGTAAATCAGCTCGCAAATGTTATCCCACTTGATATCGCTCTCGGTGAAAAAGAGGCAGTAACCCCTCTGTGGCTACCTCCATTCAATGAAGAAAACACGGGCATAGCTTCAACTGAATTCAAGATTAGCAATAATTTCATCCTTGTCCCAGTTAGAACTCTCGCCGATGTGATGACAGAACTGGGGATAAAATCAGTAGATTTGCTGAAGCTTGATGCTGAAGGAGCTGAGTTGTCAATTCTGAAGGGTCTTAACGAGAACCTCCGAAGCGTTAAGAACATTGCCATCGCGGCCGAGCATTCTCCTGAGGAACTCAAACAGATCTGCCAATTTCTCCGTGCAAGGGGATTTAGAATGCGGGTTGATTTCATAGGCGGCGCTGGGTTCGCCTATGCCGAGAACTCACGGGAACGGAATAGCTGACTCTCACAGATCCCTTACAAAGGCCTCCTCACATGAATATTCTGATGATGGCATATTCAAGGGTCGTAGGTTTGACTTACTATCTGTCTCGATTATTAATTTCACTGCACAAGAAAAATATCAAAGTAGCAGCTCTTACGAACGGACATGAACAGGAAAGGGGAATCACAAAAGAAATCGAGGATGAGGGAGTCAGCCATTACGTTGATTCTAACCTCGACTGCTTCGATCCGATTCGTATTTGGAAAAGCGCAGCTTATATCAGGAGGATATTAATAGAACAGGATATTGATGTTGTTCACGTTCAAGGTTTTTCAGATCTAATAAGAGTCCTGTTCGCTTTAAGATACAAAGATACAACGAGAAAAGTCAAGACCGTCTACACGTTAAATACATTTTTTCCCATTTATGTCTGCCGCTTCATAAGCAAATACGCTGACCTAACATTGGTTCCATCGCAGCAGGCGAAGGAGTTCATCATTAAAGCAGGTGCATCTCAACTAAAAACAAGAGTCATACATAATTGGCTGAATCTGGGGCAATTCGACAAGTACATGTTTGCGGAGTTGAAGTATTCAAGCGCCTTTGCAGAGGCGATCAATGATGCTGATGGCAATTTCGCATACTCAGCAAATTTACTGCCGCATAAAGACCATGCTTCTGTGATACGTGCCCTAGTAGGAGTCAGGAAACAATACCCAAAGATCAAGTTATTACTGCTTGGAGAGGGACCTTTGGAGCAGTCACTAAAAAAACTGTCACGGAAACTAAACCTTCAAGACAATATAATATTTCTCGGTCGATTACCTTACAGACTTGTTCCAGGTATTCTGAACAAGGTCAACGCTGGCATTGTCTCTTCTACAAGAGAGACGTTCTGTCACTCTATAGTAGAGTCTTTGGCAGCCAGAAAGCCGATAATCACAACACCGGTTGGTGTTGCTCCTGAAATTATGAAGTATGGCGTAGGGATAATGATCCCCAAAAAGGATCCTTTGGCCTTGTCGAACGCAATAGTCTCGGTGCTGGACAATCCTGAAAGAACCAAAGAAATGGGTCTTGAGGGAAGAAGAGTGGTCGAGAGGATGTTTGCCATCGATAGGATTGTGGAAAAATTGGAGAAAGCCTACGACTTTGTATCAACCTCCTGAGTAAGGAGTCATTTAGGTCGTGATGAGCTCATGAAAGTACTGATTTTAATGCAATACATTTTGAATGATCCTGCGTCTCCTGGCTCAAGTAGTGATGTTAGAGTTCGACCTCTAGCAAGCGAACTTGAAAGGCGCGGAGTGCAGTGCTGCTTTGTTAATCCAACTCCAACTTTGAACCCGTTCAGAAGGCATCTATTCCCTTACAGTGTTTCAGATTTCGTGCGAGTAATTAACCATCATGCAAACACATTTGACCTGTTCCTCATAAACCGTGTCTCCTCCGCAACGATATATCTGATTACAAAGAAAGTTAAAGGGAAGGTGGTTTTTGACATTGATGACCCAATATTCCTTCCTTCTGGAAAGATGTCGAGATTAAAGACTCGAAGCCCAGCTTTTAGTCATCTGGAGAAGATAGCGAGAGAAAGCCAGGCCACTACAGCAAGCAGTCACAGTATTCTGTTATATATGAGGAAATTTAATGATAACTCGCATTTGATTCACACTCCAGTTGATGTTTCTGTGTTCAACCCGTTGCTTAGGAAAGAAGCAGATAAGTTCACAATTGGCTGGGTAGGAAACGCACCCGGGCACCTAGCAAATCTAAAAATCCTTTGTCGTCCTTTGGTGGAGTTAGGCAAGCGTTATGATATTCGGTTTAAAATGGTTTCTTACATGGGGGACCCTAGAGTAAAAAAAGCCTTTGGAGAAGTCGAAAAGTTTGTCGATGTTGACTATGGCTTAGAAAGCTGGATTAGATTTGAGCGACTAAACAGAATCATATCAGACTTTGATGTTTTGGTGGCTCCACTAGTAAAAAACCCGTGGTTCGATGGAAAAAGCATTGTTAAAGTTTCCATGGGAATGGCTATGGGTCTTCCCGTTGTCGGTAGTTCAGTAGGAGAGCAAAAATACGTAATACGACATTCTATCAACGGATTCTTCTCCAATCGAGAGGAAGAGTGGTTTGAAAATCTTAAAACGCTTATAGAAGATCACAAACTAAGAGTGTCAATGGGAAAATTGGGAAGGAAAACTGCGGAGGAAGAGCTGTCTTCGCGTGCTTGTGGAGGAAAACTATTAAATCTCATGAACGATTTGGTCGGATAATGCCCTACTCAGAAAAACACTCCCTCTTGCAAATATTGCTAGGATAATCCTGATTCTAGTTGGAGAGTAGCTTGACTGAATCTAAAGGGAAACGCTCGAGGCTAGCGAAAGTGAGAGCCGTTTTCCAGCCTCTGGCAATTTTCGTCTTATCTTACATCGCTGTTTGGTTGATAATAGACATCACAAGTGTCGGCGTTATCACAGTAATTGATCGAGCGTTTTTCTCCTTCTGGCTTTCACTAGTGATATTAGCCACTATCTTTCTGGTGACAGACTCGAGGCTAACTCTACGCCTTAGATTTCCTTTCGTAGCTCAATTGCCTGGACGCCGAAAATCATTAGTCGTTCTAGCAACTGGATTTATCATTTTATTTGCCATCCTTGTGACCACCAATTTGGGATGCTACAATTGCGCTGCATTTTGCGAATGGAGGAACATCGCCTTACAAAACTTGGCATCCTCGATCGTCGTCTTCGTGCTAGTCC
>CAZPDY010000069.1:0-6390 GCA_964585455.1 uncultured Candidatus Bathyarchaeia archaeon
ACTCCAAGAGAAGTGTTGTGTAGAGTGGGTGTAGAATCCCTTCGATAAGGAACATCACGTAACCCAGAGCAAGACCCAAGAACAAAGCTGCAATAAATTAGTGCAAATAGCCATGCAAAGGATAGTCCAACCCCAACGAAAGGACCAGAAAAGGTTCCACGTCAACAAGAACATTAGCCACCAAGAACGTGGGCGCGTGAAGATACTTTCTCAGAGGAAGCCCAAAACCTAAAGCTGGACCAAGATGAAACGGAGTGAAAGGCATACCTATTTCATCCTCCCTGCTTCTTCACTTGGTTCTTTTCCTTTCCCTCCACTCACGAATGGCGACGAGCTATTCCTTGCTTTCCATTTTGTGAAGCTCTGAAGCTTTGCTTGCGTCTTCAATGAGAGAAGGAACCTGTCGCTCTTCTGCCGCCAACTCTCTGTAGAACTCCATGTAACCGCAGCTTCCGCAGTAGTAGGGTTGAACTTTGACTGTCGGCGGCACTTCTGGATTGGGTTCGCCACGAGTGCACGGGAAATCCCTTTCAAGATTTTCTTTCGAAGCTTTAACCATTTCTCCACCGCATTTCGGACACTTCTTAACCTCACTCATAGTTTATTCCTTCATCATATAGTCAAAGATTATGATGTGACATTTCGAGCATCGTAACGCAGGAAAATTCGTGTTTGTAAACGTTGGATACTTCGATAGCAGCATCTTTCCCCCGCGGAGAGTATGCTTCTCTGTGTCCCAATAGAGTCCACTAGTGGCTATAGCGTATCCTCCGTCGAGAGAGGTATGAACTATGGCATTAGCGCCGTCGACAGAGGGTCCCCCGTATGTTTTGTTCCACAGTGCATTTCCAGACGAATCGGTCTTAACCAGCCAGAAATCACAGCCGACGCCAAAGGACCTAGTGAAGCCCGCTACTGCGTATCCATAATCATAAGTCTGAACCACAGAATAAGCTTCGTCCCTGTCTGTTCCCCCATACGTCTTGTTCCATTGCATGTTTCCTGCTGAGTCGGTTTTTACCAGCCAGAAATCACGGCTACCGGCACCCCAGGAGTTGGTGAAGCCCGCCATTGCGTACCCTCCGTCGGAGGTCTGAATCACAGAATTCGCATAGTCAGTGTAGGCTCCTCCGTATGTTCTGTTCCAGTCTGTTCCTGCCCAGAAGCTGCCCAACGCACTTACCTCAGTGCTTATTGCTTTTTCTGATCCGAAAAGTCGAACTTCAAGTGTTAGTGGCAACAAGCTGATTAACAGAAATGCAAGAATTATGCCAGAAAGCATTCTCTTCAATAGTTTCCTCTCTCCCAACAACCTATAATATACAGAGTTCAGATGCTAAAGATAATGTTTGTGGACATGCCTTCTTCTTTCCTTGCAAAGGAAAGAGCCCTATTTCAAGACGTGTTATGTTTGTCACTAAGAACAAATGTTACAAGCGCCCACCACACAGCCAAGCTAAAACCCGCAGGGTGAGGACAATACAAACTCTCAAAGCAAAGAGAAACTTATGTGGCGAAAAACTGAGAAACTTGCCAAGCGAGGAGCACCACTATAAAAATTTTGTGTGTAGGGGGTGGTCCAACCTCAGAGGGCGTCACGACTGTAGGGCTCGAGTTTCCTTCTCAGACACCACTTCTAAGCAGACACGCCTGGGTCAGAGAACCTGCATAGGTCAGGGACTCGTAGAATTCGTCGGAATGAGAACTGGCACACCGTCAGCGCCCACAATAAGTATATCTATGTCTGGAGCAATCCTCTGCAACGCTTGAACCCAAAGGTAAAGCTCTGCAATCCTCGTCTGATTTGCATCTTGACCCACCGAAGCCAGCACCAGCTCGATGGCTTCCTTTGTAGCGTTGGCCTCTATCACCTTCGCCTCAGCCTCACCCGAAGCCCTAATGATAACCTCCTGAGCCGTCGCGTTAGCCAGAATCAGAATCCTCTGACGCTCAAACTCAGCTTGAATCTTCTGCTGCTCCGCCACAAGCTTATCCTCAATAGCAGACGTGTATTTCGCAGGGTACCCAATGTTCCTGAGGTCAAATTCGAGCCTCATCAAAGCCCCAGCCAAAGAAGGCTCCTCTACTATCGATTCCAGAACAGCCGTCTCGATCTGATTCCTCACAACGTCCCTGAACTCAATCGTCTCCAAGGCAGTGAAATTCTTCGTAACCAACCTAATCGTCTCCGCCACGATCGACTCAATAGCAGCTTCCTTATAGTTCAACCTTGGATAATTATTGAACAAAACCCGAACCTTGCCAGCATCAAGCGACCACCTAACAAGCACCTCGATCTGCATCTCAAGCTGATCAGAAGAAAAGCAAGGGATAGTAGCCTCAAACGAATCCGTAGCATAGTACAAATCCACAGCACCAACCCAAGGCGCCTTAACCGCATAAGTCGGACCGAGAATTGGCTCACTCGTCGTTCCGGAGATCGGGTCCACAAGTATCACAGCATGTCCAACACCGACCTGAATCACCAAGAAAAGCCCAAAGACCACCATAAACACAAGGAAGAACCCCAACAAACCGACCAAAGCCACTACTCTAGGTGATATACCATATCTGATTCTTTCTCCTTCACTCAACGCACTCACCACCCCCAAGTTATACCATCAATGGCTCAAAAAGCTATCGACAGAAACATGAAAGCATTCAACAAGTGCAAGATTCGCAGCCTGTAGGGCATTCTGCGTTACTGGAAAACACTTAACTGTGCTAATTGGCGGCTTATTCATTGCTTTCTAGTCGCTGCTCTATCTCCTCAATCTCTTGCGGTGTTGGTTGCGCTGGAAAGTTGTACAGTGGACCGCTGGGTTTCTCGTTGTAGTATGGACGGTTGCAGCCGGGGCATCCAGAGGTCACGAAAGGCTTTCCGCCTCTTATAGCGTTTGCTAGCTGCTTCGGCGAGGCTCCAAAGTCAACAATACACCCATTATCGTCGAACCTCATCCTCTCAACTCTCGTGGTTCCTCTCACCATCAAGTAGCGGGCAAGCTGAACCCTCCTATACTGGTCTATGCTGGGTGGGTGAACATGCTCTAACGCCGTCCCACGTACGGGTGTGAAGGCAAAGAGTGCTGGATAGACGCCGTTGTCTATGCACCATTGAAAGGCTTCCACCATCTCCTTTTCAGTCTCGCCCAAGCCAACAATGAGATGGGTGCTCACCCTATCTTCACCGAACACTTCGACCGCTTCCAACAACGCTCTATGCTGTATGTCCCAATCGTAAGGACCGTCTGCCGAGGCGCCTTTAACTCTGTCAAAGACATCCTTCGTCGCCGCGTCTAAAGGAACTCCAATTCTTTCAACGCCCGCCTTCGCAAGCTTCTTCATTCCTTCTCTGCCCAGGGGCTGACACGAAACCGACACGGGAACCCCTATCCCTTGATGCTTAATTTTCTTAACCAAGGCGAGAAGGTCTTCCAAGACCGCAGGATAGTTTAAAGCTTGAATGCAGACTCGCTTAATCTTTCTCTTCTGTGCCGCTGCCGCCAGCTTTCGCATCACTCCTTTCGTCGAAAAAACAGGCCAAGCCACTCTAGAAAGCATGTCAACTCGGCTACGGCTGGTTCTTGCCTGTGAGCAGAAGCCGCAGTTTGCAGTGCACCTGCCCTCGATGTAAGTTAGAAGATATGTGGTTGTTGGCTTAGCGTTCAGAACGCCCTCAAGGAGACCCAGCACTGTGGCTGAGCCTGATTAGACTCTAACTCTTGGCACCGCAGCTGTGCTGGGTCTGCGAAGCGACATAAGCGTGCTTACGTTTGGTTGAAAAATAAACCCTTCGGAACTCGAATAACACGGTCGCTACTCCTTCTGTATAGACCAGACTTCTGAAGCTCAAGTGAAAGGAAAAAAAGGACTTGCAGTTCATCGGTTTGTGAAGGGAGGCTGAAGTAATCAGGCTTTCTTCCACACGTTCAGCAAGGTTCTAATGAACCGCAAGCCAAAAAAGGAATCAGACGAGTGTGTATTTAATCGCGTCGAAGCAGAGTATTCCGCTGAGGCAGAGAGGTGGGTGAAACAAAACTTGTCGGTTGACATGGTTCTACACAACGCCAAAGTTTACACTGAAGGCGCACTCGTGGAGGCTGGGATTGCGGTCGAGGGTGATAGGATGGTTAGGGTTGCGAAGGAACCGAACCTTCCTCCAGCATCCCAGAAAATCAACTTAGAGGGCTGCATTGCGCTCCCGGGCTTAATCGACGTGCATGTCCATCTCCGTGGTCAACGGCAAGCCTACGAAGAGGATTTCCGTAGTGGAACGGCGGCGGCTGTCGCAGGAGGTATCACGTCGGTCTTGGACATGCCCAACAACGAGCCAATCACCATGAATTCCGCTTCTCTGAAAGAACGCATTCGAGATGCCGAGCGGAGCATAGTGGCAAACGTGGGCTTTTACTCCGCGTTTCCCGAAAGCTTAGACGAGATTGACAGAGTGGTCAAAGCTGGGGCGGTGGCTTTCAAAGTCTACCTGCACGTGCAGATAGGTGGACTCGACGTCGAAGACGACGACGCCTTACTACGTGCCTTCAACAAAGCTGGCAGGCTAGGAATTCCCGTGGCGGTTCACGCCGAGGACAAGGAAGAAGTGAAAACAGCCTCAGAAAAAGAGAGAAGGCTTGGACATAAAGATGTGGACGCGTACCTTAAAGCTCACACACCTGCCATAGAGGCTAAAGCGGTTGAGAGAATTCTCAGAATTGCTCGCAGGTCAGACGTGCAAGTCCATTTCTGTCACGTAAGCTCCAAAGACGCAGTCACTCTAATCGAAAACGCGAGAAGAGACGGACTGAAAGTAAGCTGCGAAGCAACGCCCCATCACCTGCTCCTAACAACCGACAACCTGAAGCGGCAAGGCACATTGATGCTTACAGACCCTCCTGTGAGAGACGGAAACATTGTGGACGAACTCTGGAGCGCAGCGAAAAAAAGTCAAATCGACATCATAGCCTCCGACCATGCACCACACTTGTTAACAGAGAAGAAGGCAGATTCTGTGTGGGACGTGAAGACAGGCATTCCTGGGCTTGAAACGTTGCTGCCACTGCTTTTAACGAGCGTGAATGAAGGACGGCTTAGCCTAGCCGAGTTAGTGAGGCTGACAGCGGAGAACCCGGCAGAAAAATTCCATCTACTAGGCAACGGATTCTTGAAGGAAAACTGTAAAGCCAACATCACAGTCATCGACATGAACCAGACGGGAAGGATTGACGCTGATAAGTTCTATTCGAAGGCGAAATACTCTCCCTTCGATGGATGGCGAGTGAAGGGCATGCCAGTGAAAACTTTCGTGAACGGACAACTTGTTATGGAGGGAGGAGAAGTATTCCCAGAGGCTAGGGTTGGCGAGATCCTACGTAGTCAAGCTTAGTTTTCAAATAGCTTCGCTCTTCCGCTTAGAAATGTACAGAATGTCCCGATGAGCCGTGTATCCCATTTTTTGAAAAAGGCTGAGCGACTCTTCGTTCGGAATCTCGATTAATGCACAGAAAATCGTAGCGCCATGGTTTTCCAAGGTCTTCTCCGCTGTTTGGATGAGTTTTCCCGCGATTCCTCGGCGTCTGTATTCGGGGTCGACGGCGAGACGGTTTATCCATCCCTTCATTCTTCCATCGTAACTCGCAATCGTCACCCCCACAAGCTTTTTCTCTTGAAAAGCGCCGATGAAGAATTCTGGGAAGGCTTTCATCTGCTTCTCCGTCGTCTTCTCGCTGTCTCTGCCTTTCGGCTTGAAGGGTAAGCCTGCTCGCTTCCAGAGGTCGATTATGGCGTCGTAGTCACCGATTGTTAGAGTTCGAATTTCTGTTGGCTTCAACCCTTTAGCCTCTTTTGTCAATCGGGGAGCTCTTTTCATGGCCTGTGTAGAGGTTGATCTTGAAGATTAAGGCTCCTCCCATAAGCATCATCGGGACCAAGACCATGAATAAATACTCTTCAAGAGGTAAGCCTCCAACCCACACGCCGATTAGCGTGTCTTCTTTCCAATACCACGTGTTGAAGTAGCATGCAGAGAGGGTGTCCCACGGAACGCCTATCACTAAGCCCATAATCGCTGACAAGAGCAACGCCTTAAAACGTTTCCTGTAGGCAGCGTACGAGATGAAGGGCAGCGTGAAGATTAGCATAATAATCAAATATTCAAACATCAAATCCCCCTCCGTCATATATTTTTTAGCATTTATAAGACTCGTCATCAAGAAATGCACACGTCGAGATGCTTCAAGATGAGGATTTCCTTCGATCCTGCAGCGGATTTCTATGACAAAACGAGAGGACCACCTGCAGGGGTCGTGGAACAACTGGTTAGAACATTGGTCAACGAGTTGGATGGCTACAAAACCGTTTTAGACGTGGGTGTTGGCACTGGAAGGTACGCCA
>CAZPDY010000070.1:0-6293 GCA_964585455.1 uncultured Candidatus Bathyarchaeia archaeon
GTTCCCTTATGTTTGCCATTTCGAACAGGTACTTGTTCAATCCAGCCTCTTCGCATGCCTTTCGGAAAGTGGGTTCGTGAAGGCGTGGAGAGCAGGAAGCAACTACCACGCGGTTTAGGTTGTGTTCTCTGATGTCTTTCTTGATTAATTCTTGACCTTGGTCAGAGCAAGTGTAACGGTTGTCCTTTACGACGACTACGTGGGGAAGAGTGGAAGAAAACTCCGCCACTTCCCCGCAGTTCACCGTTCCTGCTATGTTCAAGCCGCAGTGGCACACGTAGACGCCTATCCGCGGCTCCTCTTCGGCTTTCTTTTCAGCTGCCACGGTGTTTCTCCTCCTCTTTAACCGTTGTTAGATATTGGTCTATGGAGAGTGCGGCTCGTTTGCCGGCGATGATAGCCTCCATCACAGTCGCTGGTCCCGTGACCGCGTCGCCCCCTGCAAAGACTCCCGTCATGGTGGTTTCCATGGTAATCGGGTTAACCACGATTCTGCCGCCCCCATCTACTTCCACTTCTTTGGGAAAGAATGCGGCTTCTACCGTTTCTCCGATGGCAACTATTATCGTGTCAAGTTCTACAGAGAATTCGGAACCTTCAATGGGCACGGGTGCTCTTCTCCCTGTTTCGTCTGGTTCACCCAGCTTCATTTTGATGCACTCTAAACCCATTGCTTTCTCGTCTTTTCCCAGAATTCTCTTCGGCGCCACTAGGAGCTCGATTTTTACGCCCTCTTTCTCCGCTTCCATGACCTCCCAAGGGTTGGCGGGCATTTCTTCTCGAGTCCTTCTGTATAAGATGACAGCCTCTTTAGCTCCTTGACGCAGGGCGGTTCTAGCCGCGTCAACGGCAACGTTTCCACCCCCAATCACGACAACCTTTTTTCCGAGGCTGACCTTCTGCTGCATGTTAACCTTCCATAAAAAATCCAACGCGTCGATTACTCCCTGTAGCCCTTCGCCTTCGATTCCTAGCTTTCGGCCTTTATGAGCACCGAGGGCGACGAACACCGCCTTGTATCCATCACGCAAAAGCTCATCAAAACTCGTGTCCTTCCCAACTTTCGTGTTGACCCTCATTTCTACGCCCAAGTCTTTCAAACGTTGAATCTCGCTGTCCAGCGCTTTCCTAGGTAGCCGATACTCGGGCATGCCCTTCCTCAGCATACCTCCAGCTTGGGGAAGCGCCTCAAAAATCGTGACAGAATACCCCTTCTCTGCGAGCTCAAACGCACTCGTGAGCCCCGCGGGGCCTGAACCGATAATCGCCACTCTTTCCTCGTGGTTGGTGGTTGTTTCCTTCTTTCTTGTCTGTTTTCGTCGTGTGGTCAATTTCTCCAGAGCGTCTGTTAACTTCTCGTTACTTAGCTCTGCCCGTTCGGGGTGAAAACACGCGTACCAGCACACGGTTGGGAAGGGAACTTCTTTCTCTATCGTCGAAACTGCTCTCTTGAAACCGTTGAGAAGCCCCCGTTTTGCGGCTTCGCTCTTTAGAAGTTGAAATATTTCGGGCGGTTTGAGCCCTTGAGGGCATTGCTTGTGGCATCTGTAGCACCATGCGCACAGCCAGAGGTTTTCTTCTTTCAGGGCTTTTTCGGGTTCCACGAGAACCTTTTGCAGTAGGCTTCGTGGGTTGTAATGTGGCGCCAGCAGTTCTGCCATGGGACAGCTTGCTGTGCAGATGCCGCATTCGAAGCAGTATTTTGTCTTCTCCCGGGTTTCTTTCGGGATAAGAGACGAATTCAACATGTTTTGTGCCCTATCTGTCATTCTATTGGTTGCTCCTTGCTGTTTAGGAGTTTTGGGCGCCGCCTTTTGGGTTCTTCTTGAATAGAAGGGGCGTCTCCGATATAAACTTTACAAACGTAAACCTCTGTCTCAGAATCACCGACACGCAAGCTACGAAACACCTATATCCACACAGAAAAGAACAGAAAATAAAAAGGTTGAGAAAAATGGACCAAGTAAAGGCAGTCTTATACGGAGTAGGAGCGGTCGGCAGCCTCATCGCAAAATTCCTTCTCAAGAAGGAAGGAATAGAAGTAGTCGGCGCCATCGACGTGGCGAGGGAGAAAGTGGGCAAGGATTTGGGAGCGGTCTTGGGCACAGGGAAGCATGTCGGCGTGACCATTTCGAGCAATGCTGATGATGTGCTCTCGAGAACAAAACCCCACATCGTGGTGCACACAACCTCCTCATACCTCAAAGACGTCTACCCCCAACTGGCAGGCATC
Organism: uncultured Candidatus Bathyarchaeia archaeon; assembly: GCA_964585455.1. Lineage (GTDB taxonomy): Archaea > Thermoproteota > Bathyarchaeia > Bathyarchaeales > SOJC01 > CAYGVX01. Next base: position 2,234 of record CAZPDY010000070.1, read on the forward strand.
CTGAAACACGGCATAAACATCGTTTCTACGTGCGAAGAACTCTCCTACCCCTACCACTCAGAACCCCAATTAGCCAGAAAACTCGACTCGTTGGCGAAGGAACACCGAGCCACGGTCTTGGGTACGGGTATAAACCCCGGCTTCCTGATGGACACGCTTGTTATTACGCTCACGTCTGTCTGCCAAAGAATCGAGAAAATCAGGGCAGTTAGAGTCATGAACGCCGCCACTCGCCGAGTGCCCTTCCAAAAAAAGATCGGTGCGGGTCTCAGCGTAGAGGAGTTTCGCGAAGCCATCGAAAAGGGGCGGATCACGGGACACGTTGGCTTGGAGCAGTCGGTTGCGATGATTGTAGCGGCTTTGGCGTGGCATCTGGACAAAGTTGAGGTTGACCCAGTTGAGCCCGTCATCGCCAAAAAACCCGTGCGAACCGAGGCAATCGAAGTCAAGGCTCGTGGTGCGGCTGGCTTGAGGCAAGTAGCTAGGGGGTACAAACGGGGAAAAGAAGTCATCACGCTAGAGTTTCAAGCCTACATCGGAGCAGAGGAGGAATACGACTCCATAACGATTGAAGGCGTTCCCAAAGTAAACCAGAGAATCACGCCCTGCGTGCATGGAGACATAGGCACGATAGCCATGGTCGTGAACGCCATTCCAAAAGTGATTAACGCACCCCCAGGTCTGGTCACTATGAAGGATTTGCCCGTGCCTTCCGCAGCGACTGAAAACATGCGAAGCTACGTTCACGAGCTCTGAGAGGCGCATCCATGAAGCCTAAAATCGACATCAACTGCGACCTCGGCGAAAGCTTCGGCAACTTCAAAATCGGACACGACGCAGAAATCATGCCCAACATAACCTCCGCAAACATCGCTTGCGGCTTCCACGCAGGCGACCCCATGATAATGGCGAAGACAGTGAAGCTGACGAAGGAAAACGGAGTCGCGGTGGGGGCGCATCCAGGGTTTCCAGACTTAGCAGGGTTCGGTCGCCGTCACATGGAGTTTTCGAAGGAAGAAGCCAGAAACATCGTCATCTATCAGGTAGGCGCCTTAAAAGCCTTCGCCAAAACAGAAGGGGTAGCGTTGCAGCATGTCAAGCCTCACGGAGCCCTCTACAACGCCGCGGCTAAGAATGGAGCCTACGCCGAAGCCATCATCGGAGCCCTCAGAGCAATCAACCCGAGACTGGTGTTATTCGCCTTGGCGGAGTCGAGAATGGCTAAGACTGCTGCAGAAGCGGGTCTACGCGTGGCTCACGAGGTCTTCGCGGACAGAACTTACAAAGCAGATGGCACCTTGGTTCCTAGGAACGTAGCAGGAGCGGTTATAACAGATTCGAAGCTCGTCGCTAGGAGAGCTGTGAAGATGGTAGAAGAGAAAAAGATAGCAACTATCAACGGACGGGTTGTGGAGTTCGATGAAGTTCACACCATCTGTGTTCACGGCGACACGTTGAACGCCGTGGAACTCTCCAAATCCATCAAGAAAGCGCTCATAGCCGCAGGCATCGAAGTTGCCCCCGTGGGCACTTTCGTCTAGGTGTAAGCCTTGAACCAGCCTGCAAGGTATACGCCAGTGGGCGACAGAGCATTATCGGTCCAGTTCGGCATCGTCATAAGGTTAGACGTAAACCGCAGGGTGCATGCCTTCGAACACGCGATTTCTCAGACGAAAATACTTGGCGTGGAGGAATGTGTGCCCGCCTACGGTTCGCTTCTGGTCTACTACGACCCTTCGAAGACGAGTTATGAACAGCTGGTTTTTTGTTTAAGGGATGTGGAAACAAAGCTGAGAGAGATTAGCATCTCGACTCCCAAACGAGCGATCGAAGTGCCCGTAGTCTACGGCAGCACATATGGACCAGACCTCGAATACGTGGCTAGGTACCACAAGCTCGACGAAGAAGAAGTTGTCAGACTGCACAGCAGCAAGGAATACACTGTGTATATGATAGGCTTCGTAGCGGGTTTTCCCTACTTGGGCGAAGTGGATGCGGAGATTGCGACGCCGAGGCTGAAAACGCCACGGCTACGAGTGCCAGCCGGGTCGGTGGGAATAGCTGAGAGACAGACGGGCATATACCCTTGCGAGTCGCCTGGAGGATGGCAGATTATCGGTCGAACGCCACTGAAGTTTTTCGACGTCAACAAGCTTCCGCCAGCGTCGATACAGCCAGGTGACACTGTAAAATTCAAGCCCATCGAAGAAAGAGAGTTTGAAGAAGCTAAGGAACGACCGAAATGAAACTGTGCAGAGTAGTTAAGCCCGGTCTTCTCACGACAGTTCAAGACTTTGGGCGCTTCGGCTTCCAAAAGTACGGCGTGCCAGTCTCTGGAGTGATGGATACCTACGCCTTTGTCGCCGCTAACTTTCTGGTGGGCAACGAGTCTAGCGATGCTTGCCTAGAAATCACTCTGCTGGGTCCAGAGCTCAAGTTTCTCAGTGACGCTCATATTGCCATTGCAGGTGCCGACCTCTCGCCGACTCTCAATGGCGACGCAGTTAGCTGTTGGCAAACATTGCGGGCATGCGAAGGCGACGTGCTTGCCTTCGGGCCTACTAGAAGTGGCTTCAGAGCTTACCTAGCCGCAAAAGGAGGGGTAGACGTGCCTGTGATGTTGGGTAGCAGGTCAACGTACATTCGTGGCTGTTTCGGCGGTTTCCATGGAAGACAACTGAAGGCTGGAGATGTCATTGAAGTATGTAAGCCCAAGAGATTACTCGATTCTTACCTCTCTATGCCCCCCGGACTCGTTCCCAGTTACGGCAGAGAATTTACGGTGGAAGCTGTCCTCGGACCCCAATCCTACTGCTTCACAAATCGTGGCGTAGAAACTTTTCTTTCGGGAGTCTACACTGTAACTGCAGAGTCGGATAGGATGGGTTACAGGCTCGACGGTCCCGAAGTGGAACAAAGGAGCACAACAGGGTTTGTTTCGGAGGCTGTACCTGTAGGAGCTGTTCAAGTTCCAGAGAGCGGTAAACCCATTATAGTTATGCGAGACGCACAGACGACAGGAGGCTACCCAAAAATCGCCGTCATAACCACTCCAGACATTTCCCGTCTTGGACAAGCCACGCCCAACGACAAGATACGGTTTTCAAAGACTTCACCGAGCAGAGCACGAGAAAAACTACTGGAATACATGAAAGCCCTGAACCAAATGAGAAGTAAGCTTGAAGAAGCAGAGCTGTAGTTCGTTAATGCGTGTTTCGAAGTTTAAATAAAGCGAAGAGCCCGATCGAAACCGTCTGCAGTACCGCGAAGAGTGCCATGATATAAAAGCTAAGAGTGTATTCTCCCATGAAATCCCTCGTTGCTCCAGCAAGGTAAGGACCTGCGAGCACACCCACGTTTAAGCATGCGGTTACGATTCCGAAGGCTAAGCCAAGGTTCTTGGGCTTCACTATCTTCGGAGGCAAAGAAAAAATCGGTGCGGGCACCAATGCCGCGAATATGCCCATCAACGCAACCAGAGGGATGACCAAGGATGATGTGGGAACGAGGAAAATTAAAGATGCCAAGATGATGCCCCCAGCACCTATGAGCACGCTTTCCCTTCCAGACCTGTACACAAAATAGCCTATCAAGGGACTCAAAAACAGTGCCCCCATCATCAGAATGCTCGACAAGAAACCCGCGAAACCGATTTCGTACCCCTGACTTACGAAGAAGTCTGAGGAAAAAGTTAGGAATGATATGAAGGCGGCGTTAAAGAACAGCCAAGAAATGCCTACAAGCCATATAGGAAGCCCCATCTTGGTAATATCTCGGATGACGCTATCCTTGGCTTTTTCAGTCTCCTCGGGAGGTTTGAAAAGCAAGAGGAAAACCAGAAGAGCCAAGATGCTGGTCGCAGTCGTTAAGAGAATGGGCATCTGCCACCCAAAACTCTTGCCCAACATGCCTAAGATGTTGAAACTCAGCAACGTGCCCAAAGGCATGGCGGTGTTGAAAACGCCCATTCCTACACCCAGTTCCTTTCCCAAGAACCACCGCGACAACAGTTGAGGCAACACGATCGCCAAGGTCAGTCCACCTATGCCTGAGACTATCC
>CAZPDY010000071.1:0-6288 GCA_964585455.1 uncultured Candidatus Bathyarchaeia archaeon
CAAAATAGGGAGGAGGCTTTTGTGGACGTGGGAGCTTTTCTGCCGAAGGTTGTTTACGCGAAGGTTTCTCTGCAGCGTCTGCAGGGACAATTGGTTGATGGTAAGAGAATCGCCCTCGAGCGAATCGCGGAGTTGTTCGGTTTAGCCGACGGTTTTCCTCTAAAAGTGCGGGTTTTTGAGACAGGAAGCGATGAGTTTAGTGCGGAGTTGGCAGAGGGGCAGTTGGAGGTTTACGGTGGTTGGGTTGATTCTCGGGTTGACCGTTTGATCGTCTTGGGAGCGTTTGGCGAAAGGGTGGAGGAGGCTGTTCAGAGGGCGGGATTGGAGCGGGACGTGTTGGGAGTTGAGTCATTGGGTGTTTTGGAACATGCGGTGGTCTGTAAGTTGGGGACGGATGCTGTTGGGTTGGCGCCGAAGCTTGGGAGATGGCTGCGGAAGGCGGGTTTTGTGTTTTTTTCTCCTCGCCGGATTTTGGATTTTGTCGGTGAACGTTGGTGAAGGCGGCTTTTTTTACGCCTCTGCGTCTAGTCCAGACCGTCCTAATAGGTTATTGACACGCATCAGTGTTTATGCAATGAAACTTGGCGTATTTCCCGAGAGAAACATGTATGCGAGCGAAGAAGTTACAGTTAAATAGAGTCGACGGAAAAATATTCTTTCGAAGGGTGTCAGGCATGAGAGTGAAGGTTGAGTATCTGGGTTTCATCAAGAACCTGCTCAACAGACGGGTCGACGAATTCGAGCTGAGCGAGGGTACTACTCTTCAAGAACTGCTGGGCAGACTGTCGAACCTCTACGGGGCACCCTTCAAGAAGGAAGTTTTCGAGCCAGGTCAAGAAGACGTCAAGACGGGCTTCGTGGTCACCGTGAACGGCGTGCTCATGGGACAGCTTGAGGGCGTGGAGACGAGGCTCAGGAACGGAGACCATGTGATTCTCATGTCGTTGATGAGCGGCGGCTAGAACCTAAGCCCAAAAAGGTTATAGTCTATTCCCTCAACTAACATTCTCTTTAAATGAGGGAAACATGCTTTGCGTAATCGAATCGAAGCATTAAAAGACTCCTTCGGAAAAGAGTTCGACGGCTACATAGTCACCAACCCCGTGAACCTGCTCTACTTCACTGAGCTGTTGGGCGCCGCAGACTCTTTGGGCGCTGCAGCGATGCTCATTCCAAGCGATGGAAAGAGCGTTCTCCACATTTATGGAGTGAATTATGAATGGGCAAGGGCAGAAGCCAAAAACTGCAGAGTCGAATTAGTGAGACGTGGCGAAGACTTGACTAAGAAACTTGCAGAACAGATTAGAAGCAAGAAACTCAAGAAGCTGGGCTTCGACGCGATGAGCATTCAGATGCACAAAACACTCTCCGCCGCCCTAAAAAAGAATTCCAAGCTTGAGAACAAGGGCGAACTTGTCTGGAATCTTCGGAGAGTGAAAGACGAAGAAGAGCTGAGACGAATGCGTAAAGCCGCAGAACTAACGGTTAAGGGTATGCAGACAGCCCACGAAACCATCAAGGCTGGGCTTAGAGAGTACGAGGTTGCAGCTGAAATCGAATACGCCATGCGAACCCGCGGCTCTTACGGCGTAGCCTTCGAAACCATCGCGGTCTCTGGACCCCGCTCAGCCTATCCTCATGGCGGATGTGGTGAACGTAAGCTCAGAAACGGAGACATCGTGGTTGTCGACATCGGAGCGGTTTACAAGAACTACCGTGGAGACATGACCCGCACCTTCATAGTGGGCAAGCCTTCTACGAAGCAGAAAAAAATACATGTAGTTGTCAGAGAGGCACAGGAAAAAGCCTTTCAAAAAATAAGAGAAGGAGCGAAGGCGTCCGAAGTGGACAGGGTTGCGAGACGCTCGATTGAAAAAGGGGGGTATGGCGAATACTTTGTCCATGGATTGGGTCATGGCATCGGGCTTGAGGTGCATGAGCAGCCAACCCTGAATTCTACGAGCAAAGATGTGTTGAAGGCGGGGAACGTGGTTACCGACGAGCCGGGCATATACCTTGTGGGCTTCGGCGGCTTTCGAGTCGAAGATACGGTGGTAGTGAGGAAAGACGGGGCGGAAAGGTTGACTGCAGGGCTCTATGTTTTAAAATAATCAATAAAAACGTCTATTTCTTGCTGAAAATAAAAATCGAGAAGAAGCTAAGAATGTATGTCTCAAAGTCAATCGCATAATTTATATACTTCTTTGGCTTGTATGCTGAACTATGCACCCCGACAAAATTCCGAAACTTCTGTACGAATTGATTAAGAACTCTCGAAGAAGCGATAGAGACTTAGCAAAGGTTCTAGGGTTTTCGCAACCCACCGTCACCAGGACGCGGAGAAAGCTTGAAGACGACAAATACGTGCTGCAGTACACGGCTGTGCCCGACTTTACCAAACTCGGTTTCGAACTCGCCGCATTCACCTTCACTCAGTTGCTGCCAGAAGCTGAGACACCGTACAAGTGGGTCGAGAAAGACCCGCGAGTAGTATTCATAGCTGAGGGCACAGGCATCGACGGAAAGAATGCCGTAATCGTCACTATGCACAAGAACTACACCGACTACTCTGACTTCGTCACAAGCCTTAGGGAAAAAACAAAGACAGCCAGCGTGAACTCATTCATAGCAGCGTTGAGTGGCGTAAAGAAGCATCTCAACCTTTCGAGCCTTGAAAAAGTCTAACTCTATAGCTTTCAGCTTCAGTGTCGTTTCGGGAACGAGAACCATAGATGTTTGTCTAAATCAGTTAGGGAAGCATTGACGTTTCTGCTTGTGCTGATCAACGGATAATGCACTCTTCGGTTCTAGCAGCAACAACATCCATGCCTAGAATGCTCCGAGTGTTCGCTACCGCCCGCATACTTCATCGGGTTCTTGTCAAAAGTCGCCTTGCACGATTGACTGCAGAAGTAGTAAGTCTTTCCCATGCGCTCCGACTTGAACTTGGCCGTCTTCTCGTCCACGTCCATGCTGCAAACTGGGTCCTTAGCCATGTTATCCTTCACCTCCTCTCAGAATTTTTCAAACTCGAATCTAGCCAATTTCAGCGTTGCCGAATTAGTTACCACGGTCAACGAGCTAATTGCCATCGCCCCAGCAGCGAATATCGGGTTTAACAGCCCAACAGCAGCCACCGGAACCATGACCGTGTTGTAGATGAACGCCCAGAACAGGTTGGAGTTGATTTTTTTCATGGTCCTCTTGCTCAACTCGATGCTTAGTGCAACGTCTCTCAGGTCGTCTTTGATCAGTACTATGCCGCCTGTCTCTTTCGCTATGTCTGTCCCGCTTCCGATCGCTATGCCGATGTCCGACTGTGCGAGGGCAGGCGCGTCGTTGATGCCGTCGCCCACCATCGCCACCGTCTTGCCTTGACTTTGCAGACCTTTTATGACGTCAACTTTCTTCCACGGCAACACGTTAGCTACCACGTGATCGATGCCTAATTGTTCAGCCACGGCTTTCGCGGTCCTTTCGTTGTCGCCCGTGAGCATAGCTATCTCTAAGTTCATGCTCTTCAGCTTCTTTATGGCTTCGACAGCGTTTTCTTTCGGCGTATCCATCGCAGCGATTAGCCCCGCCGGTTTCCCGTCGACCGCCAGAATCATGACCGTTTTTCCTTGCTTCTCGAGTTTCTGAAGGTCATCCTCCAGCTGTTCGATATGAACGTGGTTGTCTTCCATGAGTTTCCGATTGCCAAGCAAGATCTTGGTATTCTGGCATGTGCATCGTACCCCGTGTCCTGGCACGGCTTCAAAAGAATCAGCATCGGGAATCGTCAAGGCAGACTGGTGTGCTGCATTCACCACTGCTTCAGCCAGCGGATGTTCCGAGCCTTTTTCAGCGATGGCTGCGAACCTCAACACGTCCTCTTCCTTGTAGTCGCCATGAGACACGACGTCGGTGACTGAAGGTTCACCCTTCGTCAAAGTTCCTGTCTTATCGAAGATTACGGTGTCGAGCTTTCTGGCTTTTTCGACGTATTCGCCGCTTCTGAGCAACACACCATACTCTGCGCCCTTGCCTACGCCTGCCAAGATTGCTGTGGGAGTGGCGATTCCCAATGCACATGGACAAGCGATTAGAAGAACAGCGAGTAAGGCGAAGAAGGCGGCTGAGAAACCACTCGTGAGATACCAGTATGCGAAGGAGATGGCGGCGACGGAGAAGACTATGGGAACGAACTTTTCGACCACGCGGTCGGCGAACTTCTGAACTGGTGCACTAGAAGCTTGCGCCTCCTCGACTAGATGCACTATTTGTGACAGGGCTGTGTCCTCTCCCACTTTCGTTGCTCTGATCTTCAACAAGCCAGCCTTGTTCATAGTTGCCCCTATGACTTCACTCCCAACGCCCTTCTCGACTGGAACGCTCTCGCCAGTGATTATTTTCTCGTCCACAGAAGAGTAGCCCGCAACCACCACGCCGTCTGTCGGAACCTTTTCGCCGGGCTTCACGATGATTATGTCGTCCACTTGGAGTTCCTCGACTGAAACCTCAACCTCGTTTCCTTCCTTGAGCACTCTCGCCTTCGTAGGTTGGAGTTCAAGCAGCTTGCGAATGGACGCTGCGGACCTTCTTCTTATGGTCTCCTCGATGTACTTGCCCAACAAGACGAAGGCCAGTATCGCGATGGCGATTTCCAAGTAGCCTTCTCCGCCGACTGCCATCTCTGGAAAGAAGGCGTTCGCAGCCCCGTAGACCCAGCCAGCCACCACTCCCACGGATATTAGGACGTCCATGTTTATCGCCCGGTTTCTGAGTGACTTGTAGGCTCCGGAGATGATGCCCCACCCGGCGAGCCACACGATGGGCGTCGACACGATGAAGATGGCTATGCTGTAGACTGAGATGCCGATTATGGTGAAGGTCATGATGACTGCTACCAAGCCGAACATCACGAGCACCCTGAGTCCCGCCACAGCTAGCACTCCGACGAGTGCCATGGCGACTCTGCGTTTCATGGCTTTGAGTTCCTGTTCGGGCTGCTCGTAGGTTCGGGCGCAGGATTCGCAGCAGAAAAAGTACGTTCGGTCTCCTATCTTTCTCTTTATTGCTTTTTCGGCGTCTACGGTCATTCCGCATACGGGGTCTCTGGGCATGTGGCTTTCAACTTCCTGTTAGCAGTATAGATGTGGGTTTGTCGGTTATTTAAATGTATCTTTTTTAGATATATCTTCTCTGACAATATTTATATCCTCCAATAATGAATATACTTCTCAAGGAAACCTCAATGAACACTAAGCCAGAAACAGAAGAAATCGAAGAATTCCTTTCAGACTTCTCTAGGTTCTACATTCTCACGATTCTCTACGAAAGACCAGCCCACGGATACAGGATTCTCAGTCGGTTTAAGAAGAGCGTGGGCAAGCGGGTTAGTCCAAGCTTGGTTTATCCGTTTCTCCAGCAGCTCGAGGAGAGGGGCTTGGTGAAGCATAGGATAAGGCAGGTGGGCGAGAAGGAGAAGAAAGTGTTCGAGCTGACCGCGGATGGGAGGGAGCTCTGCAAGCGCTTGTTCAAACGCTTCTCCAACCTGGTCGCAGTAGCCATCGAACCCAGCCTAGACGTTTGTGCACACTGTGGCTGCAAGGTCTACGAGGGTGGGTACAGGGAAGACATTGATGGAGAAGAAACTATGTTTTGCTGCGTTCACTGTGCGCAGTCGTACAAGCAGAGTAGGTGAAGCCTCGTGGTTGCTGTTTTTCTTCCGGCTTTTTTGATTACTTTTCGTGAGGCGCTCGAAGCCGCCTTGATAGTAGTTATCATCGCTTCGTACTTGAGGAAAATTGGAAGAGAGAGTTTGCATCGTTACGTGTATTTTGGGGTAGTCGCTGCTGTGGCATTTAGCATCGTGGTGGGGGCTGGTGTTTTCGTTGCTTTCGGGCAGTTGACGTCGCCCGCTGAAGAGGTTTTCGAGGGGGTTGCGGCTTTGACTGCTACTGCTGTTTTGTCTTACATGATTTTTTGGATGGCGAAGAGCATCAAGAAGATACGGGCTGAGGTAGAGGAGAGGGTTGACGTTGCGGTGACTTCCGGTCAAGTTGTTGGGATTTCTGTCCTGTCGTTTGTGGCTGTTTTCAGGGAGGGGGTTGAGACTGTTCTGTTCTTGACTACGTTGTCGTTGACGGACGTGTGGGCTACGGTGGCGGGCTTGGCTGTGGGCTGCGGCATCGTGGTGTTGTTGGCTTTCGTCCTCTACAGGAGCTTCTATCGCTTGAACGTTCAGAGGGTCTTTCGGTATTCCAGCGTGTTGTTGCTTGTTTTCGCTGCGGGGCTGGCTGGCTT
>CAZPDY010000072.1:0-6261 GCA_964585455.1 uncultured Candidatus Bathyarchaeia archaeon
CCCTCGGGTAGCGCTCAGAGAATATCTGAAGAAAATACTCGAAAGCCTTGGTCTTCAAGTCCTTAAGCTCGCCTTCGAATATGGAACGAACAACCTCCTCGGGCACTTCTGTCTCTCTTAACCGAACAATCGGATGGACCAGTAGGGCTTTTTTCGCCGCGCTTCTTATGCTTGCTATGTCTACTTCGCTTCGGCTGGCTTCGGCGGGCAACACTCCTTCTAGAATTGGAACGATGACCACGCCATCCTCATCCTTCTCTTTAATTTGGCTAACGGCGGTCTCGCTGATCTTCGCCGGGTTCATGCCGCTGTAATCGTTCTTCAAGATTACGAAGCGTCTAGGGCTCTCGAGCTTCACATGCTGGAATTCGACTCTTCCCTTCTCGTTCACCTTCACGTGGTAGAAGCCCTTTTCAAGCCATGCATCATCGTAATAGACTGTTTCTGTTGAACCACTGTAGGCTAGGAGTCCACTCTTGAAATTGTTTCTCGAAGGTTTATGAACGTGCCCACCTGCGTAGTAGTTGAAGCCTTCGGGCAGCAGTTCAGGCGGGGCTTCGGCTTCCATCTGGGGCGGCGTGATGCTGGGCAAGTCCAACGCCATGTGAAAAACAAAGATGCTGTACAACTCTGGATTAGGCGATGGCTTGTGTTGCTCGTAGAAAAGGGGCAGTTGTTCCTCGGTCTTCCTTCGCGTCCTGTAGTTGGGGACGCCGTAAACGTAGCATTTCTCGTTCGGCCAGCAGGCGCCCTCATGGCGGGGCAGATAATACAGCAAGCCCGCAGCGTCCAGTGGGTTGAGAATAGTGCCCGTTATCACGTTGGGCGCAGCGTCGTGGGATCCGTCAACGACTAAAACGGGGATTCCTGCGTCTCGGAGGCGCCCGAAGTTTTCTATCGCTGCCTCCAACGTGACGTTGCTGGGTCTTGCGTGATGGAAAATGTCCCCAGCTATCAGCATAAAATCAGGTTTCAACTCAACTGTCTTGGCGACTACTTCTCTGAAAGCCCTGTTGAAGTCTTCACGCCTAACTTCCAAGCCATACTGCGTGTAGCCCAGATGAATGTCCGCCACATGGACGAAGCTTAGGGGCTTCAACTTCTTGGCTCTCCTCCTTCCTCTAGCTTAAGCAGCATTCCTCATTTAAGCGTGAGAGGAAGGTGAAAATGTTTTCCCGTTTTGTTCTGTTGGGTTACTAAATGCTTAAATGCCTTCACGTTGATTTTACACTAAGCTTACAAACGTGGTTATGGTGAAAGTTGTATGGTGAGATGGCTGTCCTGGGGGAAGAAGGAAGAGAAAGTGGAGAAAATACCCGAGAAAGTTCAAGCAACAGAACTAGACAAAGCTTGCGGCAGCGAAAAAGAAGTCTGCAAGGCTCTCTGGCACACCATGTTCTACGACCCACGGAAGATTAATGTAACGTTGGAGGACGCTGCGAAGAAAGCGGCAGACTTCGAGAAGAAAGGCGACGACAGGCAGACGAGAATATGGTATCATATAGCTGGTGGGTTGGCGCTCTGGAAGGGTGACGCTGCCAAGGTGAAGCAGTATTTTGGCAAGTGTACGAAACTGGCTCCTCAAGCGGACTATGAGACGATTACGGAAGTTCCCGAAAAAGCAGTGGAGACGGCTCAAGAATTCTACAAAAAATTTTTGATGTAGCGCCTTTTTTCATTGTTTAACGCTTGTTTCCAACCCATCTCCGCCCACGGCGACGTACCTACTCCTGTATTTTCCAGAAGACCGCACGTAATTCAAGTAACCCAGCTTCTGGTCTGCGAAGATTCCCACATTGTCGGTCACGATGATGCTCCCTCTGTGAAGTTTGTCTTCCACCAGCCGCAAGTAGTCGAGGTATTTGCTTTTCTCGGTGTCTATAAACACCAAGTCAAACTTGCTTTTTAGCTTGGGGATGATTTCTATGGCGTCGCCGGAGCGTAAGGCGTTTTATTTAAGCATCTGCGTTGACACGGGTTAGTCACACTGACGACGACGGAGGGGCCAAGGCTGGCGCCTCAAGCAGGGTAGGAGATTGATATCGGCTTTTTTGACGGTTAGGTTTATTAGCAGTCTAATCTTTTTCTTTTTTGCCGGGGTGGCCGAACGGTTCAGGCGGCAGCCTGCAGAGCTGCTCTATATGGGTTCAACTCCCATCCCCGGCTTTTCAGCATAAACCCACAGACTCTGGATGAAACCCACTACCACAGTGAGAAAGACCCAAAAACCCTACCACCTGCCCTCAATCTCGCGACCAACCAAACAATCCCGACCACCACGAAAAACACAGTCATGACACTTGCAGTCTACAACCTTAAGTACGTCAGCCGCACGCTTACCCACAACACAGCCCTCCAGAACAGCCACACGCTGAGCACTCGACAGAAGAGCCCATCATGGCTCTTGAAGCAAGGTGTTAATAGTTCTGGTTTACTATAATATTTTTCCACAAATGATAATAGGAAGCAAACCTCAGTGTGCTCGGGATACTAGTTGAGAAGAATAGGCTCATTGATTATCTTGACTTTACTTCTGACGGGAATATTACCGTTAACATTCAAAATCATACTAGTCAGAGCTGGAACAATAGTAGTCCCAGATGATTACCCAACAATCCAAGAGGCAGTTGACGCAGCAAGCAGCAGAGATACCGTATCTGTTAAGTGCGGAATATATCGTGAGCATGTAGTTGTGAACAAGCCTCTATCTCTACTTGGCGAAGACACAAACAACACAGTTATTGATGGAAATGGAACCGGTTGTGGAATATTGGTTACAGCAGATTACACTTCTGTCAAGGGATTGCGAGTTCAAAACTGTGAGGATGGCATAAAAGTGGAGAGCGATGACAATGTTATATCTTCCAACCTAGTCTCCTCGAATGGTCACAAAGAGACTGAGGTTTGGACTAATCAGGAGATCTACCAGGATTTCGTATCTCCCGTCAACAGATGGTACGTGCACAATCTTATCAACGGTAGCTACACTGCCTTTTTCAACATAACTGAGCATACGCCAGCAATCAGCATTCAAGCTTTGGGACGTGAAGACGTAAATCAGCTATTCGTTGGGCTCTTTTATGACAGAAACAGTGACAATGAACCGCAACTTAAGGAATATGTGAGCTATGGGGATGCTAAAGAGCGGAATGTGCATGTTTATCTTGTTAATCCACCCGATGGACATTACATAATTAAGGTGTTAGGTTGGGAGGTTCTGGGAAACCCTGGGCATTTCGACCTAGAGATGACGAGATACTTTGGCTATGGAATCGCAATCTTGTCATCTAGGAATAACATGATCGCTGACAATGTAGTTTCTCATAACCCCGTGGGGTTGTATCTGTATGACTCTAGCAATGCAACAATTCAGTATAACGAGGCCATAGAGAATGTCGGCGGCATTGTCCTGAGTAATTCTTCGTGGTGCGTTATCTCAAATAACAATGCTTGCTTGAATAAACTTGGCTCCGGCATACGCCAATTCGGTAACGGAATGACTTTCTGGGCAGTTCAAAGTTCACAGATCGCTGAGAATAACGTATCTTCGAATTTATTCGGGATCTGGTTGCTTGATTCTTCCAACAATGACGTAACAGGGAATAACTTGGTCTCAGATCAGGGCTGGGGTTTAGTGATGTACGCCTCACATGATAACGAAGTTGCATACAACAACATCTCTATTTCTGGTCCTTCCAGTGACGGAGTAAGAATGATGTTCTCTCGGCAGAACTACTTCCGCGAGAATTGTTTCGAGTCGAATGGTCATGCAGGAATCTACTTCTGGCTACATAATGAAAACAACAGCATCATAAGAAACAAGTTTCATTCAAACGGGGCACATGGAGTGGAGCTTAAGCTCCTCTGTGATAACAATATCATCGCTGACAACGATATCAGATTTAGCGGAATCAATGGTATTCTGATACTTGAGTCCTCAGGTTGCACGGTCACGAGAAACTACGTATTTTCAAACAACAGAGGAGTGATTTCCCATGATGCTTCTGAAAACAAGATATATCACAACAATGTCCTAGATAGTTGGGAATTGCAGGCAGCTGACTTCAACTCAGCTAACGCGTGGGACAATGGCTGTGAAGGCAACTTCTGGAGCAATTATAATGGCACAGACTTGGATGGTGATGGAGTGGGCGACACTCATCTTCTTTGGGAAGGAGTTGACAAATATCCCTTAGTGAATCTATATTGGAATCCAGCAGACGTTGACCACGACATGGACGTTGATTTGTACGATGCTGTACGACTCCTAGTTGCATACGGGTCCGAACTGGGCAATGAGAACTTCAATCCCCATTGTGACATTTCGGAACCCTACGGAAAAATAGACCTATACGACGCAGTGCTCATGCTCGTAAACTATGGAGAGAAATACAGTCCACAGATTCTTTCGTGAGCTAAGAGCAGTTGCCACACGTGTCTATCCAAAACTCAGGGTAAGCCTAGCTTGAAATGGAGAGGCAAGTAATGCAGATTCGATGTTTGCCGGTTAAAATCCAGAAAAGACCCATTTCCCCTGCCCCTGCACGTGTTATGTTGCTTTTGTGCGCGTTGCTAAATGAATGATTATGGATATGATGGAGATGATTATTAGGATGGGCGAGGTGGCGAAGGTGAAGCCGTCTGTGCGGTACACCCACAGGATTATCCAGGGGATGTTTTCGGGGTTTGGGATGTGCTTCGCTATCAGCGGCAGCGCTATAAACACTAATTCGACGACGATTAGAAAGACGCCGAGCAGAGTCAACGGTGCGAGGTTATCCATAGCCAGCCGATCAACAGCATCGAGCTGGCTTTTTACAAGGAGCATTGTGGACTCTTAGCCTAGTTGTCTCTAGCTTGCTGCACAGACCTGAGCTTTCGATGTTTTACTCGACTGCTGTGTAGGATACCTGAACGGTCTCGCCATCAGCTATATCTTGCCAAAGGGCTCCACTCCATGCTTGGAGACTCAACGTGGCATTGGTGGCAGACACAGAGATATTTGAAATGTAGCATGTTTTCCCAGCGTGCGATCCAGTCAGCATGAAGGCTGTTGCTGAGATGTTAGGTGCTGTTGTGAACATGCCAACTGGGAATGTTATTGTTATCTGATTGCCAGTTGTGATTAATTGCTCGATGCTTGCAAAGTGTTTTGGCTGTGTTGAGCTTCCTGTTCCTACTGCCATCCAAGTGACAAAGACCTTATTGTTGTCAGATATTGAACTTCCATCACTGTACTTTGACACTGTGAGGCTAAAGCCATACCAGTTTCCAGCTGAACCCTTGATGCTTTCAACCGCTTTGATTGCTGCTCCCTCCCACAGTCCATTCGCAGCCTGCTTCAACACCACAATGACAAACATTTCAGGAGGGTCAGTGCTAGTGAAGGGATTCTGAAAGTTTATAGTTGTTGCACCTTCTGGGTCTGTTTCCACCATGTCCGAGTTGACTAGGCCATTAAACTTGCCCACTTCCGCTGCACATCCTCCTCCTAAGAGGGCTACCTGCTCCTCCAAAGCCATCACTGTAGCATTCAAAGCATCCATCCTTGCTTGCAGCTCCAGAAGCAACTCCGTCTTGTTTATGGGTGTTCCTTTGGATCCATATCTCGTGAGAAGCAACACTGCATCGTACAGGTTGATCGTTCCATCATCATTCAAGTCCATCCAAGGATCATACTCTGGAACCTGTGTCACACCATAATCAGTCCTGCTGACGCTGGAAGTTGTACCCACCAAGAACAATGAAGTGAAGAGTACAGTGGCCAGAGCAAAGGTTATTGATGAAGAAGCTTTCACGACTTCAAATCACCTCCTTCTCCCTATGCCCTTACAATTGGCACGAGAGCTGTTAAAAAGCTTAAGAAAGAAAGCTCTATTCACTCTTTTCTGATTTTGTATGCTTTGACGCCCTTGCGCAGGAGCATTTCAACGGTGTTGCTCCACACGGTCATGTTTCTCAGCCTCCTCGGTCTCTTCTTGATGGAATCTTCATCTGGTCGCACACTTTTTGGTCAACAGTGGCGACTATGCGAACCTTGGTGTTGGGCGGTTCCTCAAACTCATTTCTGCCAGCAATTGTAGCGCCACATTATCTGTACTTCGATTCCCTTTACGACCGCGACACCTTCCGCAAAGGTGACCAGGAGTTTGGCGCGCGCCAATCTACCTTTATTCTCTATTCCACAGCCAATTCTGGGGTATTGGGAACTACGTGACTGGCATGAACGCAAGCAACCTCCCAAACTACCCAGACTTGGAC
>CAZPDY010000073.1:0-6133 GCA_964585455.1 uncultured Candidatus Bathyarchaeia archaeon
CAGCACTTACAGCCAGATTAAACGCAACCTCAAGATTCTTGAGGAAGAGAACATAATCACCGTCAAATACTACGGAAGACTAAAGATTATCCGTTTGAATAGGGAAAGCGAGAAAACACGAACTCTCTTGAAGGTTCTACACGCTCTAGACAGCCCCTTTCTGACTCCCCAAAACCCAGACTAGCAAGAACTGAGACTACAAGACTTTCAATTCCCTTTATTTGGGATTTTTTCATGTATCTCTAAATGACATGTAAAAGGTAGCTTTGCTCCAGAGTATGAACTCCATACTAACTATCTGGACAACTTCTAAGGCATAAACAAGTCTTGTCCAGCAAGCAGAGGCAGCTTCAAGCCCAGAAAGAAGTAGTAGTCAGAAATCCTGGTAACTTGACTACTACTTCTAAGACAATCGCAGTGCAGATCTTGGTTGTATATAGAGTGGCCACAATAGCAGAAAGCTCAATGGTTGTTCTGTGATTTTTAAGGCTCTGAACAGCAACTTCTGTTAAAGCGTTTCTAATATAACGTAGTCAGAGTTTTAGGTGAAAGAGTTTGATGGCGTTCTCGCTGAATATCATGTCTTTCTTCCGTCTGCTAATCTCCAGTGATTCCACGAGTTCCACGTGCTTCCTTATGCTGCACATGGTAGTCTGTTCCGAAGACAACGTTGCGTGGACGCTCGTTCGCCGTTAATGCCAGAACCCTTTTTATCCTGTCGAGTCCTGTGGCTGCGATGACTTCTTCGTCTGCTAAGCCTGAAGTGTCGAAGTAGATGTTCCTGTAGGGCTTCATTAACTCGTGGCAGTATTCGACTCTTGGGAAGAAGTAGTGGGCGATGACAATCTTGAGCCTCGGATGCTTCTCTGCTATTTTGATCATGTGTTTTGGGTCGTTGTACCTGCTGAGTTGCGGGTGTTTCGAGCTTGCTCCCGTGTGGATGACTATGGGGAGGTCATGTCTAACGCATAGCTGGTAGACAGGTGTGAGTCTTTTGTCGGTTGGGTAGATTGTGTCGTGTCCCGGGAAAATTTTTACTCCGACGATGCGTCCAGCTTGGAATAGTTGACTGAGCTTCTGTGTCTGTTGCGGGTAGTTGCGTTTCTGGATGTCTATGGTTCCCATAACAAACAGACGCGCCTCATCCTCGACGAGTCGGAGCACTTCATCTAAGCCGCCTATGTCTGAGTGGGGAGTGTTGTCTGGGATGAGGATGGCGTAGTCTACGTTGTTTTTGCGGAGGTCTTCGAGCAGCTTCGCCTTCGACTTCTCGAGGGTTTTTGTGTCTTTCAGAGAAGGCAGATGAAGATGACAGTCAATTATCACGAAGTACTATTCGTACACAAAGAATAATTAGATTTCTGTATGTATCCTTTTAGGAGCCTATTAGGACGGTCTAGTCTCTGCGCCGAGAACACGCACACTCAGCAACAATCTTTTAAAACCCAACCCATCTAAGATAGACCCACACTCAGAGGTGAAAAACAACATGGTAAAAGTAAACGACGTCGAAGTCCCCGAGGGATTACACTACACCAAAGACTACGAATGGGTCAAAATCGAGGGCAACAAAGCCCGCGTGGGCATCACAGACTACGCCCAAAAGCAGCTCCGTGAAATAGTCTACGTCGAACTCCCAGGCGAAGGCGACACCATAACCCAGAACGAACCCTACGGCACTGTGGAATCGGTCAAAGCCGTCTCAGACCTAGTAGCACCCATCAGCGGCACGATAGAAAAAATTAACACTGAGGTCCAGAGTCGCCCCGAACTCCTGAACGAAGACCCCTACAACAAAGGCTGGCTTCTAATAATAGCACCAACCAACATGGACGAACTCAAAAATACGATGGACCACGCCAAAGCGGTCGAATGGCACAAGAGCCTAAAAGAAGGATAGCAGAAATGCCCCGAAAAATAGTCATCATCGGCGCCCACGCAGCAGGCGTCGACGCAGCCTCAGCCGCCCGAAAAACCGACCGCACAGCCGAAATCACCCTCATAACCAAGGAGAAGTACACGGGCTACTCTCGATGCGGCTTACCATTCGTCCTAGGCGGTCACATACCAAACTTCAGCGACCTCATCGTCTTCCCAGCCGCCTTCTACCAGATGATGAAACTCAACCTCAAAACCGAAACCACAGTCACAAACATCAACCCAACTAACAAGACAATCGACGCAGTTGACAAGGCAGGCAAGGCTGAAACATTGTCCTACGACAGCCTGATCCTAACCACGGGCGCCTCCTCCTTCATCCCCCCAATAAAGGGCAAGGAAAAACAAGGTGTATGCTCCCTCCGCACGATAGAAGACGGACAACAAATCGACCATACCATCAAAGACGGAGCCAAGAACGCAGCAGTCATAGGCGCCGGACTAATCGGCTTAGAAACAGCCATAGCCCTCAAAGAAAGAGGACTCAACACCACAGTCGTAGAACTACTCCCCCAAGTACTACCAGTCATGCTAGACCAAGAAATGGCAAAAATAGTCCACGAAATGCTCGAACAAAAAGGACTAAGAATAATCGTTGGAAAAGGCGTCGAAGAAATCCTCGGAACAGAAAAAGCAGCAGCCGTCTCAGTCGCGGGCGAACAAATTCCCGCAGACATCGTCGTAGTCGCAACGGGAATAAGAGCCAACACCGAACTCGCCACAAAAGCAGGCGTAGCCACAGGTGAAACAAGAACAATAAAAACAAACGCAAAAATGGAAACAAACGTCAAAGACATCTACGCCGCAGGCGACTGCGCCGAAAGCATCAACATAGTCACCAAGAAACCCCACTGCCCACAACTGGGGACAGTGGCAGTGAGACACGGAAAAGTAGCGGGCATCAACGCAGCCGGAGGATACGCCATGTTCACGGGAGTTCTAGGCTCCGCGGTGACGCAGCTCTTCGACACACAAATCGGTGTCACGGGACTAACAGAATTCTTCGCAAGGAAAGAGGGCGTAGAAACCGTCTCTGGAACGATCACTTCGAAGACACGAGCCGACTACTACCCAGGCGCCAAACCGATAAAAGTGAAGTTGGTCGTCGAGAAGGAATCTCAGTGTGTCATCGGAGCCCAAATCATCGGCGGCGAAGAAGCCACGCAACGAATCAACGCCTTGTCCTTCGCCATACAGAAACATATGACCGTCCGAGAACTAGCAAAGGTGGACACGGCTTATGCGCCGCCCCTGTGCGAAACGTGGGAGCCCATGGTCTTAGCCGCAGAAATGGTGTTGATGAAGCTCCGCTGAAAGCCTAATCATCTTCCTCTTTTCTTCAATCCAAGCGTAGTAGGAAAATTAATATGGAAATGTCTTTAGAGTATTGAGAAACCATGAAACAACGGTGATTTAGAATGCCAATAAAAGTAGCAATCAACGGGTTTGGAAGAATCGGACGCCTCCTCTTCAGAGCCGCGAACGAGAGAAAAGCCAAAATCGACTTCGCAGCGATAAACGACCTCGCCCCCGCCCAGAGCCTAGCACATCTCCTCAAGTACGACTCAGTCCACGGACGCTTGCCCTTCGACGTCAAAGCCGAAAAAGACGCCATCGTGGTAGCCGGCAAACCTGTCAAGGTGCTGTCGGAAAGAGACCCCAGCAAACTACCGTGGAAAGACATGGGCGTACACTTAGCTGTCGAATCTACGGGACTGTTCACCGACAGGGAGAAAGCGTCTATGCACTTGCAAGCAGGCGCCAAAAAAGTCTTGATCTCCGCTCCAGCTAAGAACCCCGACATAACCGTGGTGCTGGGCGTGAACCACGACCAATACGACGATGCGAAGCATAACATAATCTCGAACGCTTCCTGCACGACCAACTGCGTCGCTCCTGTTGCTAAAGTGCTGAATGACAATTTTGGCTTGAAGAAGGCGCTGATGACGACCGCCCACGCCTACACGAACGACCAGAGGATCCAAGACCTGATCCACAGTGACCTTCGCAGAGCCCGAGCTGGAGCCGTATCCATCATACCCACGACGACGGGCGCAGCTGTCGCCGCCACGCTCGTGCTTCCGGAACTGACTGGAAGAATGAACGGAATATCCCTGAGAGTCCCGGTGCCCAATGTTTCCATAGTCGACCTCACCGCTCTGCTGGAGAAGAATGCGACGAAAGAGGAAATCAACGCCGCATTCAAGAAGGCTTCGCAGGAACAGCTGAAGGGAATAATGGACTACACTGAAGAACCTCTCGTGTCAATCGACTTCAACCACAGCACGTACTCTGCAGTAGTCGACGCACAATCTACGATGGTGATTGGTGGAGACTTGGCAAAAGTGTTCGCTTGGTACGACAACGAGTGGGGCTTCTCGTGCCGTATGGTGGAGCTCATCGAACTCATAGGCAGGAAAGCAGGCTTCTAAAAGTCCCATCTTTAAAAATGCCCTTCGAGGCATTTGTCCTCTCTTTTTGTTGGTGAAAGCATGCCGAAAATATTGACAATAGACGACTTCAACTTCAAGAATAAGACTGCCCTCGTCCGAGTGGACTTCAACTCTCCCATCGACCCAAAGACTAGGCGGATTCTCGAGGACGTGAGGATCAGAGCCCACGGAGAAACAACCATCAAAGAGTTGGCGCAGAAAGGCGCAAAAGTGGTCATACTTGCCCATCAGGGAAGACCCGGAGACCCCGACTTCATCCCGTTGGAGCAGCACGCGGAAATCTTGGGGAAGATACTAAACAAGCCAGTCGAGTATGTGGACGACCTCTTCGGAGAGAAAGCGAAGAAGACAGTGAAAGCTCTGAAGAGCGGTGAGATTCTGGTCCTAGAGAACGTCAGAACTTTCGCAGATGAGCAGAAGAAGGGAACGCCCGAGGAGCATGCGAGGACTGATTTTGTCAAGTCGTTGGCGCCCTTAGCTGATGTGTTTGTTAGTGATGCTTTTGCTGCGGCTCACCGTGCACACGTTTCTATAGTGGGCTTCGCAGCCGTGTTGCCTAGCGCTGCGGGACGGATAATGGAGAGGGAGCTTAACGCGTTGGGCAAAGCTACTGAGTCGCCCGAGAAGCCCTGCGTCTACGTCATAGGCGGCGCTAAGGCGGACGATGCTCTTCGAATCTCGAAGTTTGTGTTGGACAACGATGTTGCTGATGAGGTTTTGACGGGTGGGGTTGCGGGGCACTTGTTCCTCGCCGCTAAGGGCGTTGACTTGGGGAAGCCTAACGTAGAGTTCCTCAAAAAGAAGGAGTTGATGGGCTTCGTCGGGGGCATCGGAGAACTGGTGAAGGTATATCCAGACCGAATCAAGATACCCTCTGATTTGGCTGTCGATGTCAACGGCAAACGCAAAGAGATAGCTGTGGAAGAGTTGCCGACGAATTATCAGATTTGTGACATCGGGACAAAAACAATCAGAGAATACGATGAAATCATAAGCAAAGCCAAATCCATCGTAATCAGCGGACCCATGGGAGTCTTCGAGAACAAGGAGTTCATGAAGGGAACGAAGGAAATCCTAGAAGCCATAGCGAAGTCGAAAGCCTTCTCCCTCATCGGCGGGGGGCACACGGTGGCTGCGGTTGAGCAGTTGGGGCTGGAGAAGAAGATGGGCTACGTGAGCACTGCGGGCGGAGCCTTAATAGAGTTTCTGATGGGCGAAAAACTGCCGGGTGTAGCAGCTCTAGAAGCAGCGGCGAAGAGGCAGTCTTAACTCTCTTCCCTTTTTTTGCTTGAAATTAACGTCTAGTATCCTTGGATTGTGCAGTGCTTCTTGATGTACTCCTCTAACTTGTTTTCCAACGTCTGTTTCAGCAAACCCATCCTGATGCCTAAGTATTCGTCTCGGAGGATGTCGAAGAAGAAGCCATCCCATTTTCGCCCGTTCACGAAAGCTGAGTGTCTGACTACTCCGCTCTTCTTGAAGCCGCATGCTTCGAGTGCCTTGTGAGCGCGTTGGTTGTACTCGACGCTCCATGCTTCGCAGCGTTCCATGTTCAGTTGGTGGAATGCCATTTCCAGCAGGGCTACGGTGATTTGTTTGCCCAACCCTTTCTGCCAGAGTTCTTTCTTGCCGATGTAGGTTCCGAGGTTTGCGGCTTTCACGTTTCCCCATTCTTCTCGTCTTATTTTGGCTATTCCGATGGCTTCTTTGGAGTCGGCGAGCTCGACGATGAAGTGAAGCTC
>CAZPDY010000074.1:0-6113 GCA_964585455.1 uncultured Candidatus Bathyarchaeia archaeon
TTGGGCAGAGAAATGAAAGATGGAACGATTACCATAGAGGGCAACGCTGGGTCCTGGGTCGGGTCTGCGATGAAGGGCGGAGTAATCGAAGTGAAGGGAGACGCTGGCGACTACGTCGGTTGGGAATACCGAGGAAGCACTAAGGGTATGCAGGGCGGAACTGTAATCATACATGGAAACGCTGGAACCGAAGTGGGATACTACATGAGGAAAGGCTTAATCAAAATCCACGGCAGCATCGAGCAGTTTGTGGGCATCCACATGAAAGATGGGACGATAGTCGTCAGGGGCGACGCAGAAGAAAGGGCGGGAGCGTGCATGACAGGTGGAAAGATTATCCTATGCAGTCACGTTGAATCTGTTTTGCCTACGTTCACGATTGATAGTCTAAAGGGCAAAGCAAAGGCAAATGGGGAGGAAATCGAAGGTCCCTTCTACCTCTTTGTCGGCGACCTCGTTGAACATGGAGACGGAAAGCTCTACGTGTCAAAAAACAAGAACGAGCATTTGAGAAGTTTCGAGGAAATCCTCTAACACGACGCTGCGTCTCATTTATATTCGCTCGTAAACTATTACCACACATGCTGAGCGTTAACCGAAAGGCGTACTAACTCGTGCATGTTCTGTGCGAAGAGCATGCAGATTACCGCGTGAAGGTTACGACGACTGAGTCAGGTGCGACGTTAATCGACGCTGGAATGCAGGCCGAGGGAGGCTTCGACGCGGGCAGGACTATTACTGAGGTTTCCATGGGCGGTCTCGGCAGCGCACAGTTACTCTCTAAGCGTTATGGTGACCTCGAGCTTCCGTCAATTTTCGTGTCCACCGACCATCCCGCGGTGGCTACGTTGGGCTCGCAGTTTGCGGGGTGGCAGGTTAAGAGTGGTGATTTCTTTGCAATTGGTTCTGGTCCTGCGCGTGCTTTGGCTCTGAAGCCCCGCAACATCTTCGACAAGATAAAGTATGAAGACAAAGCGGAAGTTGCAGTGCTAGTCTTGGAGACTGCGAAGGAACCGCCGAAAGAGCTTGTCGACGAGTTTGCTTCCGAATGTGGGGTTTCGCCCAGTTGCCTCTACGTTATTCTAGTTCCTACGACGAGTATGGCAGGGTGTGTGCAGGTTTCTGGGAGAATCGTGGAGACGGGCTTACACAAGCTGACTAAGTTGGGGGTTGACCCGTTGTCCGTCGAGTTTGCGTGGGGATGTGCGCCCATCGCGCCAGCGCATCCTAAGTTCAAAGAGGCTATGGGAAGGACGAACGACATGATTCTGTACGGCGGTGTTGCCTATTACGCGTTGAGGCATGAAGACGATGATGAGCTGAGGGCTCTCTTGGAGAAAGCGCCTTCTTCAGCTTCGAAGCATCACGGCAAGCCCTTTAAGGAGGTTTTCAGGGACGCTGGCTACGATTTCTATCGCGTTGACCCGGGACTTTTTGCGCCCGCAGTCTTCGTGGTGAACAATATTTCGTCAGGCAGCGTTTTTCGAGTTGGGAAGGTTGATGTTGTGGTGCTTCTGCGGTCGTTGGGTCTGAATGCTGGGTGAAGTTTTGCGTGTTCTCTGCGCTTAGTCTAGACTTTCCTATTAGGAATGTTGAGGGTCTTGAGAGGGTTAATATCTTTCGAAGATTTCTTTTTGCTTGGTTTTCTGTGGGCGGTAGAGGGGGTGGGCAAGGCAGAAGTCTACACCTTCCAAGAGTTTTGCTTTGTCCCATGTGGGTGGCTTTGCGTCTCTGGTGGTGGGCAACCATATTAAGTGGATTGTGAAGCGTTCTCCTCTGCGTTTTGACTTGTGAGTCACGTTGAGTGAGTCGATGGGTTTGAAGCCGAATTTTTCCATCTGCTCTTTTCTCATCCAGGGGCTCCAATGGTTTTCTAAGGCTATGGTGGCGAATCCGCTTGCGGTTTTTTCGCTTCTCACAATGTCGTCGAACAGTAGCTTTCCCAAGTTGTGCCCTTTGGCTCTTCTCAGGACCCAGATGCAGTTCATCACAACGACATTCTGCCCGACTATTGGAAATCCTGAGGCTTCTGCGGGTGCGTACTCGATTTGTCCGACAACCTCGCCGTCTAAGGTTGCGAGTTTCTTGTGAAACCCTTTTGGGATGGCGGTTTCTAGGTATTCGCGTCTGTTCTTGTATTTTATGAGGGGCATCGATGCGAGGCATCTGTAAAGGTATCTTTCATACTTCTCATTCTTTGTTATGTCTAAGATTTCGGTTTTCAGTCCAGCCTTCATTCTGTCCCTCTTCTCTTTTTGAGAGCCACACCATGAACTAATAAGTAACCCAAACCCAATTTTAACTATGCTCCCCGACTCAGCAGTAGCCACTTTTCTCGCAGTCTGCCTCACCATTTTCGTCGCAGTCAATCTACTCAACATGGCGAAGCACGCTGGAAACAAGAAGAGTGCTTCGTACAAGGCTGAAGTGGAGCAGCCGACTGGTCTGCCCCTCTTCCTAGTTGCTCTCGGGACTGGGCTCTTCTTCCTCGAATCAGTCTTATACACTATTCTTGTCTTCGGGGGGCTCGGCACAGCCATGAGCAACTCGGTCTTTCAACTCCGATTCCCTCTCGACTCAGGAGTACAACTGATAGGCACTATCGAAACGGCTTTTGGCTATGCCCTGTTCCTCTGGAGCGTCTTAGCCCGAGGCAAGTATGCCACTTCTTGGGAAATGCCCGAAAACCAGAAACTCGTAACTTGGGGACCATACCGATACGTGCGCCACCCGTCATACCTCGCCTACTTCATCCTGTTCATCGGTCTATTCCTCACCCTTCTAAACTTGATTGCAGCGGTTCCTCTTGTAGCGATTCCGGGCTACGTACGTGTCGCAGTTAAGGAAGAAGAGTTGCTGACGAAAAGGTTCGGCGAAGCGTACACAGAATATCAGCGTGCGACGGGCATGTTCTTTCCCAGAAAGAAGCCGCATGGTTAGGTCTTGCTTTCAAGTCCTCTTATTGTGTCTCTTAGGCTCTGCGCTGCGTCTTCGGGTGGCACGACGTTGATGTACATACCCGTGCTCTTTTCAAACCCCGCCCAGATGGACAGTCTTGGGTAGACCTCCAGATGCCAATGATATGACTTGTCTGCCCCAGCATTGGGCGCTACGTGGAAACCGTAGTTGTAGGGTGGGTCGTTCAAGAGCGATTTCAACCCGCCTAGACAAGTTCTCAACGCTTCTGCCAAGTCCTTCACGGTCTTAGGCTGCAAGTCCAACAGTGTTGCCTGATGTGTCTTAGGCAGTATCCAGAACTCGAAGGGATTGATTCCCGCGCAAGAAGCGAAGGCAACAAAGCTTTCGTTCTCCCAGACGTGTCGGGGGCCGCTTCTTTCCTTTTCGAAGATGTCGCAGAAAACACATTTTCCATTCGTTTCGTAAAACTTCTTGCTTGCTTTCAACTCCCCACTGGGAATTGTCGGCACTGTCGGTGTTGCGATTATTTGACTGTGGGCATGCGATAGTGATGCTCCTGCGTCTAAGCCGTGGTTTCGGAAAATCGAGACGTATTTCACGTAGGGTTTTGAAGAAAGCGCCCTCAAACGGTCAACGTACCCGTTAACCACGTGGATTAGTTGGGGAATCCTAGCTATGGCTGGATGTTCGTGATGGTCGGGCGATTCGACGAGTACTTCGTGATGTCCCACCGCCTTGCTCGTCTTGAAGCTCTCTCCCTTTTCGGGGGGAGAAAAGGCGGAGAACAGGTTGGGCACGCAGCGAATCAGCCAATCTTCGTGGCGCAAGCCATCCGTATCCCTTTCCTTCACGATGCCCTCTTTGCCTTTCAAATACACGAGCACGGCTGGCGGTGTTTTTCGTTCGTTTCCGGGGCAGAAGGGGCATGCATTCTTGTCCACGCTCTGGGCTGCAGTTTCTTTCTTGACGAAGTCGGTGGGTCTGCGTTTTCTGTGGGTGGCGATGACTACCCAGCGGTTAAGGAGGTAGTCTTTTCGAAGGTCGTTCAGCAAACGGGCAACATCCTGTAGCTGGTTATGGTTTTGTGGGAGGTTGCTTAATCTTTTTTCTTCTTTTCTTTGGCAACTTCGTTGTAGACTTCCAGAGTTTTCTCGGCTATGGCGTCCCAAGTGAAGTTTGCCAGGACACGTCTTCTGCCGTTCTTACCGAACTCGTTCTTCCTGTTCGGGTCCTGTAAGCAGCTCACGATTCCCCAAGCGATGTCCACTGGGTCGCTGGGGTTGATATGGAAGCCGCATTGTTCTGGACCGTTGGCTATTACTATTTCTCGCATGCCGCTTGTTCCGCTGGCGCCCACGACGACTGGTTTCTCCATGCTCATGGCTTCTAAAGCAACTATTCCAAACGGTTCGTAGAGGCTGGGAAAGACGGCGACGTCGCAGGTTGCGTAGTGGGCGATGCGTTCTTCTTCGGGCACGAATTCGAAGCGAAACTTCACGGCGTCTTGAAGGTTGAGCCCCTTGACCATGCTCTTCAAGTGTTCTTCCATGTCTCCCAAGCCAACAATCACCAATTTAGCCTTAGGAACTTTCTGCAGGACGTGGGGCATAGCCATGATGAGTTTGTCGACTCCTTTTACCCAGACGAGTCTGCCGACAAAGAGTATCATCTGTTCATCGTCTTTGAGTCCGTAGCTCTCTCGTATCTGCTTTCGCTTCGCATCGGTCACTTGTTGTGGGGAGTATTTTTCTGGGTCGACGCCGTTGTAGCAGACTCTGATTTTTTCTTTCGGAAACCCTAACTCAACCAGCTCGTCTTTCATGGCGTTCGAGACGGTGATTACCAAGTCAGCCACCTGTCCGCCTCGGTGTTCGATGCTGCTGACGACTTCTGACCCGTTGCACAGAGTCCGCCCCTTCTCTGTTGAATGAACGTGCAATACAAGCGGCAGTCCAAGTTCCCTCTTCGCCGTCACGCCCGCGATGACCGAGAGCCAGTCATGCGCCACCAGAACATCGTACTTGAAACCCTCCTTCTTGACGAGCTCGTTGACTATCTTAGAAGCGGCGAGGTAGTTGTAAACGAGAACCTTGGAGAAGAACTGTATGCCCCTGCCCCATTTCCTGACGTCTTCGGCTATGACGTCGGGCAGCGAATCCGACACGTCTATGTGGAGGGGACGGTGGATTTCGATTCCGCGCCACAACTCCCTCGTGGGCAGAGCGCCTTCATCGTCGTTCATGGTGAAGACTGACACATCGTTCTCTGAGAGAACGAATTTCCGTGTAATCTCAGCCGCGTAAGTGCCCAAGCCCCCGACTATCATGGGCGGGTACTCGTAGACCAACACAGCAATCCTCATCGGTTTCTCTCCGTGTCCCCGTTCGTTTCGAGCTAATTCCTATGGCTAAGGACATTTCTGCTTATTTACGTTTCCCAAAAAACAATGGACGCAGCGTATAGAAAGAAGTGGGTTAGTTTAGGGCTTTATCTTGTATGCCTGTTTTATGACGGCCTGCAGTATCTTGTGGTGCTTATCCTCGTCGCTGGCTATGTGCTCCAAGAGCAACTTGATTCCCTCGTCGTCCGTCTCCTTCATCTCCTTCTTAATATGGTCGAGCATTGCCTTCTCAGTCTCGATGTGCTTCTCCAAGCTCCTCCTGATGACTATCTTGTCCACGTAACTGTCCAAAAGAGTATCCCAGAGCGGCACAGCACCCTTTTTACTGATTACCTCCAAGATGCCCTCCAAAATCATGGCATGCTTCTCAGAGTCCTTCTTCGTCTCCAACAGCAGTAGCCTAGCTGCCACGTTGTGCACGTTCTTTATCTGCTCGTCGACAGCGGTGACAAAATTCTTCTCAATCTTTATCTGCTCTTTAACGAGTTTTACGAGTGTTTCCTGAGACATTTTGCTTTTCCTTCTTTAGTTGAACTGCTCCATCTTACTATTAAAGCTTTAACATTCTTAGCCTCCCAAAAAAGTCAAGGGCACAACCGCCTTGTCCCTACATTCAGCAAAAGTCTGAAAAGGCAAGACACACAATAAATAGCAGAAGAGGAGAGTAGCAAACTGATGCGCTTGAACCCCATAAAACATAGAATTCTAGAAGAAATGGCTAAAGAAGGCCAGACCGAAAAGCCCAAAGACATAGCCCGGAAAGTGGGACTCAACTTCTCCACCTGCATGATGC
>CAZPDY010000075.1:0-6102 GCA_964585455.1 uncultured Candidatus Bathyarchaeia archaeon
TCCGTCAAGACTTGGAGAAAGTGTTTAACGTCCTTGTTGCCCTGAAACTCTTTTCCAGCTCGAGACAGAATCGCGTTTATCCGTGTCCTCAATTCTCCGTCTGCTTTCAGCATAGCGTTCGCCATGGCGAGTGATTCGAAGCAGCCGCTGCACAGGGTGAGCATGTTGAGGTCGGCTTCTTCGGCGAGGCAGATGTTGTAAGCAGCTACGGCTAGGCTGGTCTCCAAGTCAATCGACTGCACGGGCGGGGGACAGCAGCATGTCATGTTGGCTAAGTCAACGAGTTCCACTCCAAGCTTGGCTAACGATTTTCTTGCCGACAGCTCATAGTTTGGCTGACGTGCAGGTATGGTGCAACCTAGGAAAATAGCGTAGCTTGTCATGGCGATTCCTCCTTCTTCGGCTTCAGCTTGTCAAAGTCTGTTGCGGAAAAAATCTTTTTGAGCGCTTCCACACCCGTAGGCTGGAGGGGAGTCAAACCCAACGTGGGTCTTTTGTTCTCGACGAATTGGGAAACTTTGACCACTCGACCATCGTTTAACATGGCTGACGTGAACTCTGAGTAGATGTTTGGAATGTGCCCTTTCTCTATGGCTATGTTCCTCAGCGCGTAGATTACGTCGGCTATCTCGACTTTCTGGGGGCACCGTTCTTGGCAGTTGTAGCATGAGCAGCAGAGCCACAAGGCTTCGCCCGAAAGAACCTCATCTTGTTCCCCCAAGAGTGATAGTTTGATGACTTCTCTCGGGTTGAAGCGTGGAGTAAGCTTGGCGACTGGACAACTGCTGGCGCACGTTCCGCATTGATAGCACAGCGTAATGGATTCGCCGCCAAGGCGGCGTGTGACAACGTCGGAGAATTCTACGCCTTCCTTCTTCGCTACTCGCGTATTCACTCCTCTTCACTTTCCTCTAAGAGCCTTCCATCACCTGCAGGGGACCGAGTTTTTCCAGCCTCTCAGTCATCATGTGCGCCGCTTCGGCGAACTTGTCTCCCTCGATGTACACCATGTTGAACATCTCCAGCCTTTCTGGCTCTATACCGTATTCCTTCAGCAGCATTCTGGCGAGCTCGACTTTCTTCTTGGCTTTCTGGCTGCCCACTTCATAGTGGCAACCGTCAGCCTTGCACCCCACGACCATCACTCCCTGCGCACCCGCCCTAAAAGCCTCTAGGAACTGGTGGACCTGCAGGATGCCCGTGCAGGGAACCTTCATGACTCTAATGTTGGCGGGGTACTGCATCATAGCCATGCCCGACGAGTCTACAGCCGTGTGTCCGCATTCTGAGCAGCACAGAGCTAACACCAGCGGCTTCGAGGTGCCGTTGACAGACATGAGCCCTCTCATCTGAGCCTCCATCTGGTTGGGTCTCGAATGTCTGAGTTCGATGGCGTTGAGGGGGCAAGTGCCCACGCAGACGCCGCATCCTTCGCATTGGAGGTCGGAAATCTGAGCGACGAAGTGGTCTTCAGTAGTGGGTTCTAAGCTTATGGCGCCGTAGGGACAAGTGACTGGGCAGAACTCGCAGTCGCCGCAGTAGTCTTGGTTGACTATGGCGGTTCTCTGGTCCTTCACTATCTTTCCGTTAGTCAAGAACTTGACAGTCTTCACCGCTGCCGAGTGGGCATGAAGAGAAGATGTGGGGGCGTCCTTGGGAAAGATTGCTCCTCCACAGATGTATATTCCCCTACGCTTTGTCTCGGTGGGTCTAAGCTTAGCGTTGTACTCCTTGAAGAAACCATCCTGTTCTACCTCAATGCCCAGAAGTTTGGCTAGTTCCTCTGTGCCTCTGGCGGGCACCATGGCGGGAGCCAACACGACGAGGTCCGCCTCCAGCTCCAACATTCTGTGTAGTAGGGCGTCTTCAGTATCCACGATTAGTTTGCCCGTTTCGGGGTCTCTCGAGATTTCTGTGGGTCTACCCTTAACAAACTTGATTCCCATCTCCCTAGCTCGCTCATAATAGTACTCGTGCTCTCTCCCAGTTGTTCGGATGTCTATGTAGCATACGCTGATGTCAGCATCTGGATAAGCAGATTTAATCAACGTAGCATGTTTCAGGGAAATCATGCAGCAAATGCTGGAGCAGTAGGGTTTCCAGCGCCTGTCCCGAGAGCCGACACATTGAATGAAGACTATCTTCTTCGCAGGCTTGTGGTTCGACGGTCTGACTACCACGCCAGCCGTGGGACCGAAACCGTCAATCATGCGGGCGAGTTCGAGGTTTGTTATGACGTCTGGGTAGTCACCGTAGTGGTACTCCTTTATGATGCTGGAATCGAATTCTTCGAAGCCAGTGGCAACTATGATGCTGCCCACGTTAAGCGTTATGCGCTCGGGTTTCTGGTCTAATTCAATCGCTTTTGTTGGACAAGCTTCGACGCATTTGGCGCAGTCGTGGAATTTGCAGACGCTCTCGTCGATTACGTAGACTGGTGGATGCACATTTGGAATGTTCATGTAGATGGCTTTGCGGGTCTGCAGCTTCGCGTTGTATTCGTCTGGCACTTCCACGGGGCAAACAGTCGTGCATTTATCGCATCGGGTGCACTTCAACTCGTCAACGTATCTGGGTTTTTTCTCAACCGTGACCTTGTAGTTACCCGGCACGCCCTCAACGGCGACGACCCTCGAATTAGCCAGTATGTTGAGGTTTGGGATTTCGCTGAAGCCCGAACGGTATACGCATTTTCGAGAGGTGTGCGTGATGGTTTTGACGTCTGAGGCTGGAGACTGGATGCAGATGGCGCAGTCGTCTGTGGGGAAGAAGCGACCTGCCCGAGCAGCTAAGCCTCCTAGAAACGGTTCCTTCTCGACCAAATCTACCTTGAACCCCAAGTCCGCCAAATCCACGGCAGTCTGCATGCCAGCGATTCCTCCGCCTATGATTAGGGCTGATTTGAGGGCTGGAAACTCAAGCTTCTCTAGGGGCTCGAGAAGTTTGGCACGTTCGATGGCGCCTTGAAGCATAGCCTTGGCTTTTTCTGTCGCCTCAGAAGGCGTGTCTCGATGAGGCATGGCACAGTGGTCTTTGAGGTCAAGGAACTCCATCAAGTAGGGGTTAAGACCCGCTTCCTCAATCGCTTCAGCAATCTTCACCTCGCTCAGCTTCGGAAACGTCTCAGCAACGACCACCCTGTTTATTTTCTTTCCTTTAACGGCGTCCACAATGGTCTGTAGTCCCCCGCCCTGCCAGAACTCGACGCCTCGGGCGACGAGAACCACGCCTGAAATTTTTTTTACGTAACTGGCTATGGCGTCGAAGTCCAAGATTTCTGAAAGCTGTTTTCCGCCGTCTGACAAGAATACTCCAACTTCAACTTCGCTCATGTCTAATCCCTCATCTCCTAAGCGTTTTCACCAACCGCTTTTCACTATCATAGATGTTAACTTCCAAGGGCATCTCACCCATGGCGAAGTGAGTGGCGCATGCCAAGCATGGATCGTATGCCCTGAACGCCATCTCCACCATGTTCAACAAGCCATCACTGACCTTGCCGTTGTGTATAAGTCCTTGCGCAGCGTTCTTAATTGACATCCAGATGCCAGGTATGTTGTGAGTCGTAGCGACTATTAAGTTGACTTTCTTGGCTAAGGCATTCTCATCTAGAATGTAGTGGTGAATCAACGTGCCCCGGGCTGCTTCTACGATTCCGACGCCTTCGCCGGGTTTCCCAGGCTTATTCTTGATGTCCTTCTTTGTTATGCCCTTGTCGGTGATTAGCTCTAAGGCTCTTTCAGTCGCGTACAACAGCTCTATGAGTCTTGCCCAGTGGAAAGCCAGAGTGGCATGAACTGGCTTCCCGCCCAGGGTTTTATACATTCTTTCGTACTCGCTCTGGGCCAAGGGTGTAGCCATGCCGTCTGCAGCGTTTAGCCTTCCGAGTGGTCCAACTCTGTAGATGCCGCTGTCCGGTCCTGCAGCGAAGCCTTTCCAGCCGACTTTCTTGAGATAGGGAAGTTTCACGTACGTCCACGGTTCCACGTGCTCCTCGATAATGTCCAAGTACTCGGAGGGCGAGAACCTCACGAATTCTTTCCCATTCGAGTCGACCACGCGCACTTTGCCGTCGTAGAAGTTCATTTTGTTGTTCTTGTCTACCGTTCCCATGTAGTAGGTCGGCAGGTTGTAAGGGTCACTCGTGATTAGATTTACGTAATCAGCGTTCTTGAGGACAACATCATCGAAGAGTTTCAGCGAGAACTTTGCGAACTCGACGCAGCTCCTCACCATCTTTTCGATTTCCTGCCTATCCTCCTCAGACAACGCCTTCGCAATTCCGCCCGGTATGCATGCGCTCACGGGGTGGGTTGGTCTGCCACCCAGTATTCCCGTTATCTTCTGCCCGTAGGCGCGGTGTTTAATGACTTCCTTGGCGATGTCTAAGCCGACTTTCTCAATTACACCTAAAATATTTCTTCTGGCTGCTGGTGCATCGGGTCCTACGACGAAGTCTGGTGCGCCCAGGAAGTAGAAGTGGAGTATGTGGTCGTAGATGAAGTAGCCGCAGTACATGAGCTCCCTGAGCTTTTTAGCCGTCTCGGTGGGCTCAACGTTGAAAGCCGCATCTAACGCTTTAGCACCTGCCATGTGGTGGGCGACGGGGCAGACGCCGCAAATGCGTGTCGTTATTATGGGCAAGTCTTCAGCTCTTCTTCCCTCGCAGAAACGTTCAAAACCTCTCAGCTCGGGGACTTGGAAATATGCGTTTTCCACGTTTCCCTCGTCGTTGAGGAATATGGTTATTTTTCCATGTCCTTCTAGCCTTGTAATCGGGTCGATGATTATTTCTTTCATTTTTTCATCACTTTCCTCCGTAAGATGGAACGGGCAAGCGAATACTTGTAGAAGGTTCCTATCGGGTCGACGACTTGGTCGATAACTTCAGGGTTAGTGGCGATTGATGCGAGTGCGCTTAGAGCCGCAGCACCCTGATCGGTTACTCGTGGTCCTGGACCATTGCATCCAGTGCAGGGTATGTTCACATTAGGACACTGTGCCCCACATCCTGCTCGAGTGGCTGGTCCCATGCATATCACTCCTTGATCCCAGAAGCAGGTTTTGAAGTCGTCGTCAATTTCGTAAATCCTTTTAATCTCCGAGAGTTGTCTGTTCTTCTTCTTCTCTCTCGGGCATTCATCACAGATAGATTTGGTCGGCATCAGGACTGAACCTTTCGGAGGCAGCTTGTTAGTGACTATAGCTTCAACAGCTTGCACTATCAGGGGAATCGGAGGTGGGCAGCCTGAGAGAAAGTAGTCTACGTCTACGGTTTGGTCGAGGGTTTTCACCGTGTCGTAGAATTCGGGTAGCTCCAACTCTCCTTCTTTCACCTTAACAGAAGTCTTGGGAGTTACTGACTTTGGGTTGCTAGTCGAGGGAGTTTCAAGATAGGCGCGCTCGAAAATCGTTTTCTTGTCCCACAGGTTTGCCAGGCCCTTGACGCATCCGTCGCAGGCGCAGGAGCCGAAAGCAACGAGGACTTTCGCCTTCTTCCTCAGCAGCTTCGCCATCTTCTCGTTCTCGGAATTGCGAATAGACCCGTTGAAGAAGCATACGTCTATGCTCTTGTCGGGCATGGCTTCCACGTCCCTGTACTTTATGTCCATAGCGACGGGCCAGAACACGATATCCGCGTTTGCCACCACGTCTAGGATTTTTTCGTTGATGTCCAACACCGCTATCTCGCAGCCACCACAACTAGCAGCCCAATAGAACGCAAACTTCAACTTCTCTTCAGACATTCTTTCACCAATTTGTGACAGTGTTTAAGAGCATAACAACTGTTACATGTCAAATATATAGTTTAAGATTCCAGGCGTGAGAAGCTTCTCAGACCACGAGGCTGACGAGGTCTGCGATGTAATGAGAGATTATGGCTCCTAGAACGGCTAGAACGGCGTATTTTATTCCAGTCTTGTAAGGGTTCTCATGACTCGTTTTGCCCACGTAACTTCCTAGAACGAACGCCATCACAGTTCCCATCACGAACGTGAAGATTACGGCGTTATCCATAGAGAACCATATGAACGGGGATAGTAGGATTAGTGTGGCGGCGATTGTCGAGGCGAATGAGAAGAGGCTGTTCGTATACACTTC
>CAZPDY010000076.1:0-6089 GCA_964585455.1 uncultured Candidatus Bathyarchaeia archaeon
GGGTTAGTATGCGGGCTTCTGAGGAATTCTACCGTGCAACTGGGGTGCATCTTGGTCGTGACGTTGCGAAGCCCTTAGGAGAGCATCTTGGAGGCATGGGTGGAGGTCACGCGGTTTCCGCTGGAGCCAACGGAGTTGGAGATTTAGAGGCTTGCCTGAAACGTTGTGTCAGGCTGCTGAAGGAGAAACTCGGAAACGCTTGACCCTAGTTAGAGGTCTTAATGTATTCTGACAGGTGCTTGAAGGTGAGTTGTCTGAGGATTTTATCGCTCTTGAGGCTCACCATGAAAGTGTCGGAGTTGGTTAGAAACCTTCCCCATTCTCCCTTGAGTTCTTGCATGAATTCTGCGTAGTCAGTGTAGTTTTTGTGGAGTGAGATGAACATTCGGTCCATCCCCATGCCCCGCCCCATGGAGACGAAAATTATGTTGGGGTGCTTGGATAGGAATGATTTAGCTTCTGATTCTCTTTGGTCGGGGTATCCTTCGCCTTTCCAGTGGGCGTAGGTGAAAGCCATAATTTCGAGTCCGAGTTTTTCGAAGTTTGGGATTGCCGTGTAATCAATGAGTTCCTCTCTTTCCAGGAGGGCTCTTCTTCTTGTGATTGTTGGCTGGGAAACACCCACTATCTGAGCCAGTTTTCTATCACTTGTTTTTGAGTTTTTAGTGAGCTCGAAAAGAATTTTGTAGTCAATATCCTTGAGTTTCTTCATGGCAACACCTATTACGAATGTATTACATAAAAAACATTCTGTCCCGCCAATTCAAAGAATGCGCGCGTAATTATCGTTTTGCTTGTAGCGGTCGTTGTTCTCTTTTCTTCATTTCATTATAGAGATATTCAAACCATTCACAGAATTGTGGTTGGTTCATCTTCTGTCTGCATCCTTCTATCACAGGCTTCATTTTCTCCCATGTACTTACTATTGGTCCACTGATAAGATGCTGAACAAGGTCAATATTGACAAGTCTCATGTCTAGAAGAGTTTCCACGCCTTCAAAGAACATCACCACTTGCCACACCTCATCTAACCCATACTTCTCCACATATTCATGATAATCTTTGTATTCGCTTGACATGACTTTTTGCCATGCACTCTGAAAATCCTTGTCACTGAAATCTTTGTACAAGCTCATTACCAACTCAGTTCTCCTGTTCCTGACCAAATCTCTAACTTGCTCATAGGTAAAGAGGACTCCAACAAGCACACCTGCTGCAGCCACGATTGCAGAAATCTCTGTTATGTCAACCACTCTTGACATCTCTCTTTTCTCTCTTCTTCATTTCATTGTAAAGATATTCAAATTCTTCATAGGCATGAGGCCACATACGTTTTCTGAACTCTGTCATGACGGCCCCAGATTTTTCCCAGTGCAATCTGATACTTGTGCCCATTAACTCATCTACTAGGTTAAGGTCAATCAATTTCAGTTTCACGAGTACTCCAACACCTTTGAAGTATGTTCCCATCGAATCCCATTTATTGAAGGCCTTAACATTAGTTTCTGGTCCGTACTTCTGCCAGAAGTCATCAAAATCCTTCCATTTCCACTGAAACAGGATTTCGTTCTCCGTACTCAAGAAATGCTCAGTGTAGTAGTAATTATAAATCTGTACAAGGAGGTTCGCTTGTCTTGTCTCGATCTCTGTCTGTCTCATTGAGCTCTGATGTCTTAGATCTAGAATGTAGTAAACAACACCTACTAACACACCAGCAGCAGCCACCATTGCGGAAATCTCAGTAATGTCAACCATTCCGACACTCCCGAACTGCAAACAATCTAGTCTGTTTCGGTTTAGCTATAACTTTTCTGCAAGCTAAAGAACGTGACTCGAGGTTAAGTAGCTACTCTTAACATCCCACTTTTTTCTCTGTTGTTCTCTCTTCTTCACTTCAATGTAGGGATATTGAAAGAATTCCGTTTATCCCCTTCTTATCGTTCGTAGTCATATATGAAAATGGGAGTCGAAACAACGCCACGAAACTTCTCCCCTTCTGAAATGCAACGTTTGGCAAATGACGTTGGAAGACTGACTTCAATTCCTTTTAGATTTTCATATGATATTCCTCTCTGAAGGACATCATAGTTCAGAAGTCGTAGAGCGCCAGGTTCATGGACTACATTCAACAGAAATGCGGCTGCCAACGCATCCCGTGTGTTCTTGAGATTTGCTTTCTCAAGATTTATGCCGACGTCATGTTTCAGCTCATTATAGAAATCCCACCAGTCAGGCAATCGCTGATTCTGATGTTCAAAAGGTTTAATGTCATCTCTTTCAGGTATGAATTTGAAGGTGACTACTTTTGTAGATAAACCATAAATCTTGTCAAAATCCTTCACTCCAGACTCGATAATACCGAGCTTCATTTCAGCCCGCTTTAGTATTTCCTTGCATCCCTCGTCTTCTGAAAACTTTGGAAATCGAACCATTTCCTTGAAGGCTGAGTCAATATACCCTCCGATGCTGAGTATTAGACTTAGGAGTTTGAAAGAGTAAGTGTCCTCATTTCCTTCGAGATAGGGAACATATTCAAGGAAGTCTTCAAATTGCCGCTCCAAGTTTTTGTAATACTCCCAGAAGCCGCCATTATCAAATGTTGCCTTGAACTTGGTTGTGTATCCACTCAATACCCTATTCCTTCTTTTACTTCCATGCTCCTTCCTTTTTTAGCGTTCCTTTCGCTTGTTTGTCAGCTAACGTGTAATAGCAGAAATACATGCGTAAGGCTTGTTGGTATCGCTCGAAAATATCGTCCAGCTGAGCTTGATTCATAGTTGTTCTGTAAACCAAATGTTTCTCCTCTTCCAGTTGGTTAAGCTCCTTCGCCATCATGTCCCTAATCTCATCGTATTTTTTCTCATTAACAAGCCTCAGGATTTCTGGGTTAAATGTAAATACGAAAGATCTTCTCTTTATTTCGTTTGGGTTACACATATCTTCTCACTTCTCACTTAGGAAGCCGTTATTACTGATTTATTAAAGAATCGGCAGAGGTGAATGAGGTTGGTGAAGAATAAGACTTTTCTATTCCTTAGAATCAGACAACTTCTTGCGGCAATGGATAGGGCATTCTTCTAAAAAAACAAGGCGTTCCAGCAATCTTTATGGTAGTATTTCTTTCTGCAATTGTTCAAAGGTGTGCTTATCACGACATCGCCTTTCTCGAAAGGCTTTCCACATCTACGACATTTCTTGTCTTTGAGCTTCCCGAGAATAGCTCCATTATTACGGTAGGTTCTCAAGGTTAAGACATGAAGACGTGGTTTTAGAATATGACAAGCCAACTTTTCTTTCAGTTTAGAGCAGCGTCCAACAAAGCCCCCCATACACGAATGTGACTCAGCCTTTAGTAGCTACTCTTAAATGAAGGAAAAGTTGCAGTTAGGTAAGCGACCCAGCTTGGCAGTCATCGAAACCAAAGGCTTAACGTACAAGTATCCGAACGCCGCAAGGCCCGCCATCCAAGAAGTCTCCATAACAATCGAGAAAGGCGAGTTCGTCATCCTCACCGGTCCAAGCGGATGCGGAAAAACCACGTTCTGCCGATGTTTTAACGGCTTGATTCCCCACTTCTACCAGGGAGAAATGAAGGGCGAAATCCGAGTTGTTGGTTTAAACGTTGCAGACCATCCGATTCACGAGCTTGCTCTCCACGTTGGTCTAGTGTTCCAGAACCCCGAAAACCAGCTTTTTGCCTTGTCGGTTGAGAAAGATGTGGCTTTCGGGCTGGAGAACCTCGGCGTTCCGCGGGAAGAGATGCAGAAGCGAGTGGACTGGGCTCTGGAGACCGCGGGCATCTACGACTTGCGAGAGAGAGCCCCCCACGAACTTTCAGGTGGGCAGCAGCAACGAGTGGCCATCGCAAGCATCATAGCCATGCAGCCCGAAGTCATGGTGTTGGACGAACCGACTTCCTTCTTAGACCCCCTGAGTGCCCAGAGAATCTTCGAAGTCATACACGAGCTGAACAAATCGTTAGGCATAACTGTCATACTGGTCGAACATCGACTGGACTTAGCGGCAAGGTACGCAAACCACGTCATCATAATGGATAAAGGAAGAACCGTCCTAGACGGCGAACCCAAAAAAATCTTAAGCTCCGACGAAGCCCGTTTACTGGGCGTTGGAATACCGAAAGCAACGAGACTCTACCAGATTCTCAAGGAAGAAAACGGACTAAACGCCGACAAAGTGCCCGTGACTACTGAAGAAATCGTGAAACTTCTGCGAGAGGTTCTGAAAAAATCATGATCGTAGCCAAAGACATTTTCTTTTCCTATCCAAATGGCGTCGAAGCTTTGAAGGGGGTATCGCTAACAATCAGGGACGGCGAATTCGCAGCCATCATGGGTCAGAACGGCGCTGGAAAGACGACGTTAATC
This sequence comes from uncultured Candidatus Bathyarchaeia archaeon, assembly GCA_964585455.1. GTDB lineage: Archaea > Thermoproteota > Bathyarchaeia > Bathyarchaeales > SOJC01 > CAYGVX01. The sequence continues at coordinate 4,386 of CAZPDY010000076.1, forward strand.
AAGCACTTTAACGGCCTGCTTAGGCCCACTAAAGGAGAGGTCCTAGTCGACGGCGTGAACACGAAAACCACGAGCGTGGCTAAACTCGCTAGGAACGTGGGCTTCGTCTTCCAAAACCCCGACAACCAACTTTTCTGCGAGACTGTGGAGGAAGAAGTGGCTTTTGCGCTGAGAAACTTTTGCTTCAAAGAAACCACGTTGAAAAGGAGAATAACGTGGGCTCTCAACCTGTTAGGGCTGATTGAGTATCGAAAAACCTCGCCCTTCATGCTGAGCGGAGGCGAAAGAAAACGCGTCGCACTAGCCTCGGTGCTCGCTTGGAACCCCAAAGTCGTAGTGATGGACGAACCCACAATAGGACAAGACTACGAACAGAAAGAAAAACTCCGCCAATTCATAATCCAACTGAACACTCAAGGAAAAACAGTAGTAACCGTAACTCACGACGTAGAATTCGTGGCGGAATGCAACCCACGAGTCATACTGATGTCGGATGGAATAATCGTCGCAGACGGCGTCGGAAAGAAGGTACTCACCGACGTTGAACATCTGACTGAAGCTTCGATAGTCCCGCCGCAGATAACCCAGATCTTCGCTGGCTTAACAGATTTCGGACTGCCCACAGACGTGATTGACCTCTACGAGGCGAGAGAGGTCCTGCTGAAGAGGTTGGGTGAGAAATGAGCGTTTTCGACGGGTTAAAATTCAGAAGAGTCACGTCGCCCATTCACCTGTTAGACCCGCGAATCAAGTTCCTCTACGTCTGCTCGATCTTCGTGGTCGCAATAATTTTCTGGGAGATAGTCCCCTTAATACTCCTGTTTCTCGTGCAGGTTCCCTTCGTTCTTTTAGCTCGGGTTCAGAAAGAATGGATACGTTCCCTCAGAGGAGCGGCATTCCTCGCTTCAATCATCTTCGGAACGAACCTGCTCTTCAGGTACATATACGCTGGCTACGTCTTGACGCTTCCAGATGTCGAGTACGCTTCAGCGATGACTTTACGCTTCGTGGTACTTGTCGAATCCTTCTCAGTGTTCTTCCTGACCACCTCGCCCGACCATTTAGGCTTGGCTTTGGAGCAGAGCCACGTCCCCTACGAGTTCTGTTTCGCCTTCACCACTGCTGTACGATTTGTCCCCGTCTTAGCTGAAGAAGCCCAAACGATCATGGACGCTCAGAAAGCGAGGGGACTCGAACTCGAGAAGGGCAACTTTCTGAAGAGAATAAGAAACTACATCCCAATTCTCATCCCACTGATCATCAGCGCCATTCGCAGAAGCCTAGAACTCGCCGAAGCCATGGAATCGAGAGCCTGGGGCGCAATCAAAAAACGCACCAACCTGTACGTCTTGAAAATAAGGAAAGCAGATTACCTGCTAGTCCTAATTTCAATTCTCATAATCGCAGTCGGTTTTTACATACGGTTTTACGTGCATGTACCGTCATTTTCAGACTTCTTGAGGCTGTAAGCATTAAGCGTTGCTAGACTGAATGTGACCACAAGATTTTTAACAAGTAAAAAAGTATTGCCTCTCGGCGAAAAAGCTTGAAGATGTTGAAAGCCGCGGCGAAAGAAATCCTCGAAGGGGCACAGAAAGCCATAGCCGAATTGGACCCCAATCAAGTGAAGAAAATGCTGAAGATGATAATCGACGCCAAAAAGAAGAAAATCTTCGTAGTAGTCATGGGCAGAAGCGGGTTCGT
>CAZPDY010000077.1:0-6073 GCA_964585455.1 uncultured Candidatus Bathyarchaeia archaeon
CTACGGATATCTCCATCACGAGGCCTATCAAACGCTATCCCAGGTTCACCATGACCTGCTACTTCAGCCATGAGTTCAGCAAGCTCTTTTATCGTCATTGGCTTTCCCGAGGCAATGTTGAAAATCCCTTCGATGCTGCGCGCGTTCAGCGTAAGCCAGATTGCCTCTGCCACATCTGAGACATGAACGAAGTCGCGAGTCTGCAATCCATCGCCATAAATCGTGAGAGGATTACCCTTTACCAACTGTTCTGCAAAGGACGAGATAACGCCCACGTAACCATTCTTCGCCTGTCTAGGTCCATAGACATTGAAAAGCCTCAGGATGATAGTTTCCAACTCACCCACTGAGCCTCTGGGACATATTCTCTCTGCCTCAAGCTTTGATTCCGCATAAGGAGAGAGTGGATCAGTTGGGTGAAGCTCATCAATAGGAACATAGCGAGCCTCACCATAAACTGCGCACGAGGAGATGAAAACAAACTTCTTCACCCCAGCAGCGGCGCATTCTTCGAGTAGCAACTTGGTTCCATCAACATTCACTTCGTACGTCGCCTTTGGATTAAGCACAGAGAATGGAACGCTAACCAACGCTGCCAAATGCACAACTGCTTCAGAATCAGTTACCGCCTCTTTCACTTTCTCTCGGTCCAAAATGCTGCCTTCAATAAACCTGATCTCTCCTCTCAGCAAGCGACTCCAGATGTTTCCCAAACTGCTGTTATAGAGGTCATCAAGAACAGTGATTCCACAATTCTTCTCGACCAGTCTGTCGACAAGATGGCTTCCGATGAAACCCGCGCCACCGGTTATAAGAATTTTCAAGTCAACCTTTCCGGGCCACGATATCATAATGGAAAGGAGGCAGCGTAAGTTTTCTACGTTGCCCCTGCAGGTTGCCCAAAGCTTTCGATAGCTTCTGAATTCCAGGGCAAAAACCCTTGGGCAAAATATGATAAAGATACCAGAGAACGGATCCCGCCGTCATTCTGGTGACTGTAAGACCACTGCGGCTGCAGACCTCACACACTTCCCTCGACCCCTTAAAAGTCAGAAGTTGTATCCGCTCAGCTTCTCCAGCAAACCCAAGCCTATTCGCAAACACTAACATTTGACTCCACGGCGAATACATGTTCAACCACCAGCTCAGATAGGACAACCCCCTCTTTCTTAGGCAACGGAAAACCTCCTTCAAGGCACCCCGAACACTTGCCCTCGACGACAAGTGAGCAAGAACACTTATCGCCAGGACTCTGTCAAACATTCCTGCTCTGAACGGCAAAAACTCGGCATCTCCCACCACGAAGTCCACGTTTTCACATATCCTCACTCTGCAAACGGATTCCCTAGCCTTCCCAACAGCGGCAGAAGAAATATCAACCCCAACGATCCGAAAACCCTTTTTCCCAAAAAAAGTCAGGCTTCTCGCCATTGCTCCACAGCCCACGTCCAATATCAGATGATCCCGATTAACCATTAGCATCGTCTCAACTCCTTCAAAGTCCTTTTCACCCACTTCGCTAGAGTATCTTGGCGCTAGCCAGGACCCAAGAACTACCTGCTCCGGAGTTTTTCTTCTAGCAAGGGTATCCCATACTCGTTTGAATCGGACTTCCCCTGTCAACGAGAACACCATACATCGTGCCTAAGCGTCGTCTGTTAACCCCAACTGACTGTTAGTGATGCTCTCGTTTGCCACAGCACCTGTCCTCGGAGTCTTGTACCATGGCCTATGCCTCATGAGGATGAACTCCAGCAAGGCATAGGCTGCAATGACGACGTGGAGGATCCAATACGTATAGGTCCAGAGCAACCATGAGAAAACTGAAGCTTTTTTGCCAGACAGAATAGAAAGCCCAACGCCCACCATAAAGAGAATCCCAACGTTGAACACTGTCAACGCTTGGACCATGGTAGCAAAGAACGGTTGAAGAGGAATCATAACCGTCAACATGGCAAAGATGTAGAGCAGGAGACAAGTGGGAAGTAATAAGGGAGTCACTAACGTAATCTCCGCATCGAGCTTAACCTTCGACGGTCTCAAAATGAGCCGCCCATACTTAGCAGCGACTTCTATCCAGCCTCTATGCCACCTCAAACGTTGCTTCGCCATCTGAGCCAAGCCTCTAGGAGTCTCCTGCCACGTCTGAACGTCAGGAGCATACCTGACACGATGTCCCTTCTCCAGAAGATTAACGGATATCTCGACGTCCTCCGCCAAGGAATTCTCGTTCCACCCACCGATCTCCTCTAGGACCTTCCTTCGGACAAACTGGCAACTGCCAGTAAACGGAAGATACAAACCAAGCCTATCCTTACCGGAAAGGTAAACTTCAAACCGCGTGATCTCCTCGTACGACACAATTTTAGTCAAGACATTTTCGTCAGCATTTATCGAGAGAGTTCTCCCCTGGATTGCAGCAATCGACGGATCTTCAAAGTATCTAGCTCCCCTCATCAGCGCATCACGGCTGGGAACGCTGTCAGCGTCGAAAACGGCGATTATCTCGCCCGCAACGTGTCGAAGGGCAAAATTCAGAGCTGAGGGCTTACCGTTTGACCCCGACCGATGAAAGAACTTGATCTGACCTGGATGCCGCGAAGCGTACGACTCGCAGATTGACGCTGTCTGGTCCGTAGACCCGTCCTCAACTATTATGATTTCCTTCCTGTTCGAAGGATAGTCTAGACCAAGTAATTCGTCAAGAAGACGAGACACAACTTTGTCTTCATCCTTGACCGCAACGATAATCGAAACAGTAGGCAGGTCCCTATTGACGCGTAGTGACTGGATTCGGTCTTTCCCGCCGAACGATTTTCGCATATTCTTCAGACCGATTAGGAAAATAGGCACGTTATACGATACCCACACTAAGAGAACAGTGGAAACGGCAAGCATCAATAGAGAAATGGTATCCAGCAGAGCTCAGGCTCCAATGCACTCTTTACTTTATGAATTCAAAAGCTTTTTGTAGACAGTGAAACGACCGAGGCAATCCATATCGCTTAGTTGCTCGAACTTCCATGGATAGGCTGTGGTGAGTTGAGAATCATTATCGTGAGGAATCTTGCAAACCCTCGATCATCAACCCACTTTATGGCATTCTGGTTTCCCCAAGTCCTAGCCATCTCGCTCAGCCTCCGAGCCATGGGAAAACCCACTGAACCAATCATTCTCGAGACCCGACTCTCCAGAGCCGACTCGAGCTTCTCAATGATCGAGTCTAAAACTCTGGCAAGGAATGTACTCCGCACTTTCCTCACCATTCTGAGGGTTAGATCAACCTGCGCCCTCTCCAGCCTATTCAACACTCTATTCCACAAGCCTCGCCTCATGCTCCGCACTCTCAAAGCCCTCAACGCAACATTGTAACCCTCATAACAACAACGGCGATATCCACGACCATTCTGGGAAGGAAAACGCTTCATCATTTTTTCTCCCGAAACAACTAATCTGAAAAAGGGATTAATATCCCTTCCTCAACCCACGACTTTTCCGCATCTCCCGTTCCATCAAAGCCACTTCTTCACAGTCATCTGCACGCGCCAGCGTACACGTAAGTGTTATCTCCGTGAACGTAGTGTCTGAACCTGTGATACGGCATGTTTCCCAGAGTAGCAATTGTCGAGTATGAAGATGACCCAGCCGAATCCCTTGAGAGGGCATTGAAATTAATAGGTAAAATCGATGATCTGAACACGTTCGAACGATCCACTGTGATAAAAGTTGGAGTGTTCGATCATCGAGCGGACAACCACACAACTGTCGACGTTGCCCAGGCGATCGTCAAGAGCTTCAGTAGGTCTTCGAAGATTTTTCTGGCCGAGTCGGACAACTACCGAGGCACTGGTCTAGACAGGTTGCAGCTCTGGAAACAAGTCTTCTCAGACAGGATATTACCCTTCAACCTTTCAGACGACAAAGAAACCCGGAAAGTCAAGCTTGCAGGGGAGGAAATGCGCCTCTCGCACATCGTTTTCAAGCCTAATGTTCTCGTAAGCACTCATGTGCTAAGGATTTTCGAGCAGGGAAGCATTCTGAAAAACCTTTTCGGCCTGATTCTGGAACGCGAGAAGGCTCGATGGCACAAGAAGTTGGACGTACTTCTGCCCGACATCTATGAAGCGGTGGGAGGGGTAGACCTTGCAGTGCTGGATGGCACCTACTTCTACAGTGGATTCGGCGCCAGGCTCAAGCCCAAAGAAGGGCTGAAAGCAATCGCGGAAAAGATGAACACTCTTGTCGTCGGGCGGGACGCAGTTGCCGTAGAGACAGTCGGGGCAGTGCTTGCTGGTTTGGAGCCTGAGAAGATGCCCATTCTACAAGGCTTCGTTAAAAGAGGCTTAGGCGAAGGCGACTTGAAGAAGATCGAAGTCGTCGGCTCCTCGTTCGAAGATGCCAAGGAGAAATTCAAACAAGCAAGAGAGAGGTTTGTGGCTCTAGCAAAAGAGCGAAAGAAGACACAAGGCGGCGGAGCCACGACTTGGGGAGGAAATGCTCACAGAATAATGAAGATTATTGTTCAAGAGGGGTTCTTCAAAGACGAGAAAAGAACGAGAAAAGACGTTGCCAAGGCGTTTGAGGTCAAGGGACTGCCAACCAAGGGCTATGAGAGAAACATCGCTAACATTCTCACCCTGAGAGTAAAGAGAAAAATCCTCAAGGCAACGAAGGAAGAAGGCCAGTGGCTCTACTGGACCGAATGAGCAGGTGTACACTAGCAAAGATCATGGAGTTGCGTGTCTCCTATGAACCCAAAAACAAGTCTGACGATAGTCTCAGTCTACGCTCTAGTGTCGCTGCTTATCTTCGCGAGCGACCTGATTCAACTCGGAAGAATAGAGAGCATCGAATTAGCTCCAATGATAATCTCACTCGTCCTCCTAATACCTCTATCAATCTGGTATACACAGGCGCGAACTCACAGTGCAGAGCCAGACAGCAAGATTGAAAGAACAGCCATCTTGTCAGAAAGCATCGTGCTATTTTCTCTGGCAATGATAGTCCGAATTCCCTGTGTACTTCTCTTAGGCATGTCTTTCGAAAAGACCCCACTGATCTACCTTCTTGCTCTAACCGTTGTCCTAATCAAGACGGAAGACTTGGGGTCCTTTGGCTTCAAGACGAGAAAGCGTTGGTCCTCGCTTATCAATGGTTTCGTTTACTACCTTCTGTATGCCGCCCTCACGTTCTCCTCTTTGCTAGTCTCCGTGTACTTGGTCACTGGGCACCTGTTGATTGTCGGTTACGACCCGCTCCCTTCCCTGATAGTTTTTCCCTTCATGACTTTCTGCGTCGGAGTTAGTGAAGAAGGACTGTTTAGAGGCTTCATTCAGACACGTCTATCTACAGCCTACAGCAAGAGGCAAGCATTGTGGGTCCAAGCCATTCTTTTCGGGATCTGGCATTTCGTATGGCACGTCGCGCCCTTCGACCCTCTCGGAATGGGAGTCCATATTCTCAGTTCTCTTGCCTTCGGTCTCGTTTTTGGACGCTTCTTCGAAATCTCTGGAAACCTCACCCCTCTAATACTCACACACGGGTTGGTCGACACTGTAGACTATGGTGCTATTTTCAACCCACAACTGGACCCGATGCACATCTCGATCCAACTCTCACAAGCGCTTTCCTTCGTAGTGGGCATAATCAGTCTAGCCCTTCTCACTAGACGGTTGGCTGCAAAGGCACACGTTGAAGAGTAGAACGAAACGAGGAAAACATGTGCGTGGCGGTTATTTTCTCTCAGTCTTCCCGCAGATAGAAAAGGCACAAGCGCGCGCAGCAGTGTTCTTGTCATAATATTATCGAGAGGCAAGTCAAGGCGCCATCTCCCTTGCGGAACTCTGATATTCCTGATTCTTTGACTTGGAAGCCCTCTCTTTCTAGGAATTTTCTGGTCTTAGGATAGCCTTCTGCCATCAGAACCGTTCCGTTTATGGCGAGGCAATCCGCAGCATATTCCTCTCCTTTGGGAACAATGATTTTTCTCAGGCCTTGAAGAACGTTCGTGTTAAAGCACCCCTTCGAGAGGATGACAAAATCATTACCAAGATACGTGCACGCAGACTTCAAA
>CAZPDY010000078.1:0-6004 GCA_964585455.1 uncultured Candidatus Bathyarchaeia archaeon
ATGACCAAGCCTATACTGCGTGGGACACTCTGAGCCATCGAAGAAAGCATAGTCACGAATAATATTCGCCATCCTTGGATCCGAGTTACTCTGGAGCAGTTCAACCGCGGGGTAGAAGAGGCTCTTGCTGTAGTCCGCTACCCCATACTCTTCGATGAGTTTTTGTCCCTCTTCGGATAGCAGGTATTTTATGAATGTTATCGCGCCCTCGAAGTTTGCTTTGGGCTGGAGTGTGGCGTTGACGGGAATGGCACTGTAAACGTTGAGCAGCTCCGAGCCTTGAGTTACAAGCTCCATGAGGTCGGGCACCAAGTTTGGCTCAGCGTTGCTGTATGCAAGGAATGTTCCGATGTCAGTCAAAGTGTAGCCTTTCAGCTGGTTCGCAGTCTTCAGGGTGTTTCCCATACCAGAGCCTGTCTCCATAAACCAGCCTGTTTCATCTCGTATCTCTGTCCAGTTGAAGCCCGCTGCTTTCCAGAGTTCCTTCTCCTTCGCATGTGTGCCCGAGCCGTCGCCTCTCGAAACCCAGAATGTCTGGGAATCTCTTCCTGCAGAAACAATCTTCGACAACGCCTCGGTGGGAGACGAGTCTCTGATTCCAGCTGGGTCAGCTTCGGGACCTACTATTTCGAAGAAGTTGTACGCGATGATTTTTCTGTCGACGCCATACCCGCCTTGTAGGAATGCTAGTTCGTCGGAGGGGGAATGGACGAGTATCATGTCGGCGTCTCCACGTTGTGCGAATTGTATGGCTATGCCTGAGCCTACTGAGATGAAGTATACGTCGATGTTGTGTTTAGCCTCGAATTGGGTTTCCACTTCGTCTAATAAACCCGTATCGAAGAGGCTGGTGGTCGTGGCTACGACGAGTTTCTGTCTGGTGGTCATGTTGAGGTATAGAGCTGTGCCTGCGACTGAGGCTATGGTTGCTATAGCGGCGACTATTAACCCTATTGCCCATGTGTTAAGTTTCATCTTCCGTTCACCATTATGTTTGACTGTGCATATCGCTACCTATGTTTAAAAATATTCCGCTTCAACGCCAAAACTCTTCGACAAAATTCGTTCTTTCAAAAAAACCATAAGAGAACCATTTTCTGTGAATGGAGCTAGCTGACATTCGCTTTAACCATTTTCCTTCTACTGTCATCTTTGGGCTTCAGCAACTCCTCAACCAGTTTGAATTGTCGCTCGTAGAGATGGCAGTTCTTAGAATGAAAGACTAGTTTTCCAGTCTTCAGGTCGAGGTTTCCTCGCCTGTTAATCTCTGAGACGAAGGCTTCGTTGAAGAGTTGAATCCCAGCGATGTTGGCAGGCAGCCCCGCGTACGCGTCCCAAGACCTGAAGTAGCAAGTTAGGTGAAGCTGTCCCCCGAGGACTTCAGTGTCGATCAGGCTCAGGCATGGAGGCTCATGCTTCTGGTCTCTGACACGCTTCTGTATATCATCGGGCAACCGCACTGCAAGGGTTATTTGGCGGTCGGCAGGCTCTTCCAGATACCGCTTTATCGCCTCTTCCACTTGGTCCACTGGTTTTCTCAGCCTACTGCCGTAAGTATAAGTTTCGTCTTCGATGATGCCCGACCATAGATACTTCAGCGCATACCATTGCACGTACTTCATGTCGCATGACGCTTTGTCGCTGACGAGCGGCCTAGTCTCGGGCTTGGCGATTTCTATGGAAAGGTTGAGTTTCTTGGTCTTGGCTCGTTCAGAGCCGTAGCACACCTCGAAGATGTCGCCCTCGTTCCATATGGCCTCCAACGTCTTGTACCAAGCGTCTGGACAGTCGAAGGCATCGATTTTAACATGCTTCATTGCAAAGCCCTCGCGTTGACTCTGAATAGTAAACCCTGCAATCTATAAAATTGTTTTGACAGCAAGCAGCTCAAAGGCAACATGCTTAGACGTGAGCATAAACACGATTACTTGAATACCGTCCACTAGTCATTTCGTTCTCGATTTCCCGCAGCAGAAGAATTCTCTTGAAGGTCGCTGGGTGGGTTGAAAACCACGTGTTGATGGCTGTCCACGTCGATTTCGCCTCTTTTTCCATGGCAAGCTGTAGCTCCCTTTCGTCTAGGACGCCGTCGCGGTCGAGGTCGTAAGCTTCTTTTCGCTCGATTATGCCTTGGCATTCCTGCTTTGCCATGGCTGGATCGCCTATGTAGAAGGTTCTCGCACCAGTTGTCGGTTTAGGCGAGAGTGACAGCCCATATGTGATTTTGGCTAACGCGCTCTGCAGTTCTCTTGGCTGGCCGGTTACGTAGACGGAATAGGCGTCTGCGTAGTGTTCGCGCAGTCGGCTCAGTCCCATCACGCAGAGAAGCGTCACGATATAAACCACGTACGACAAGAGGGCGACGATGAACAGTGCAGCTCCAAACCCTCCTTCTTTCTTGTTCCGAGAACTACTTCTGCCCGACCATTTCGCAGCTTCGAAGGTTCCCCAAGCAACCCAGTAAGCGAGGAGAGGCAAAGCAGAAAGCATGGTCATCACGAGATAATCCTTATGTCTTATGTGCCCAAGTTCATGACCAATCACCGCTTTAACCTCATCCTTATTCAACTGCCTAAGCAGTCCTTCATGCACAGCCAGAGTGGCATCACCAGCTGTCCTTCCGAAAATGAACGCATTCGGCGTCTCATCTGGCACAACCGCCAATCGGGGCATGGGAACACCGCTTTTCTCGGCGAGTTCTTTCACCGTCGATTCCAGCCATGGATTTTCGCCCGGCTTCAAGTAGCGTAGATGCGTGGAGCCCCTCACTATGGCGGGTCCAATAAGGTATTGCGAGAGCAGAAAGAACAGTGTAGCGACAAGAGCCCAAATCATCGGAAGCTGCAGCAAGAACATTATCACTCCCAAGAAGACGACGAATATGACGCTAACTAGGAGAACAGACACAGTCATAGAAAGTTTTAGTCGAACAAGCCTAGCCAACAGTGCAGCCTCGGTTTTAGGCTTAAACATGCCGTGAGAAATAAGCATTTTTACAGATGAGCGAGACGAGTCTTTATCTATGTCTCCTCTTTTTCTTCTAAACCTCAAATAAGGGTTGGGCGAGGGAGCGATGGACAGACCGCTGTGGATGATTTACACGACGCACATGTTCATTGAAATCTACCTTCTCATACAGGTCGCCCTAATTCCCGTCATCATCAGAGAGTTCCAGTTAAACCTCCTCGAAGCCTCCCTGGTAGCCAGCGTCCCGAGCTTCGTCGCGCTCTTGATGAACCTTCCCTCTGGAATCCTAGCAGACCGGTTCAGCACGAACCACCTGCTCTTCGCCAGCATGCTGATAGAAGGGGCTGCAGCGTTCCTAGTCAGCCAGACGAACAGCTTCTGGCTACTCGTACTGAGCGTTTCCCTCATGAGGATTTCGTCTCCCATCTACCACGTGTCTGGACTGAGCCAGATCAGCCGCATCACCAAGCCCGAACGAATGAGTAGGTCTATAGGGTTCCACAACGCGCTCGGAAACGTGGGTTCAGCCGCCGGCGTCATAAGCCTTACAATATTCTTGTCGACGTTTGGCTGGAGATGGACTTATCTGTTCTGGAGCGTTCCGATACTTGTCTGGGGGTTTGTGGTCTTGACGTCTTCGCACTTGAGGACAAGCCGAGTTATAATGGCAGAGAACTCTAAGAAAAATGGCGTGAACAAGTTGTCCCTTGTCTTTTCTTCAGGACTGCTGTTTTTCTTAATCGTCATAGGCCTCAGAGAAATCGGGTCCACGGGGAGTACGACTTTCATGACGACGTTTTTCGTGCAGACTCGAGGACTCTCAGAAAGTGTGGCTAGCCTAATCTTCGGGCTGGGACCCTTCATCGGAATACTAGGTTCCTTGTATGGCGGATATTGGGCAGAAAGAGTGGGTGCTAAGAAGGCGCTCAGCTGGGCTGTCCTGTGTTGTGCAGTCTCGCTTTCTCTACTGTCGGTGGTATCTACGCTTGACCTGATAATCCTCATTTACGTGGTCTATTCATTTTTTACCAGCACCGTGTGGGCTCCCATAAACACGTTAGTCGCGCACTTGACGCCTACTTCGAATAGGGGGCTGAGTTACAGTGTGTACTTCTTCGCAGAAGGGCTGCTACTCTCGATAGCGCCTACCATAGCTGCTGGAGTCATCGAGTTGACAAACGTGTGGTTCGTCTTGCCCTTCAGCGTAATTTTCTTCATCGCAAGCATTGTAGCACTTCAATTTCTTTCAACATCAAAGCCATCGTTGGAGACTAAATCGTTATAATGTGGTTTCCTCACAACCTTTCATGAGAAACTTTCATGACAATCGTCAAGCCACCCTCCTTCAAACAACTAGTAGAAATGCACGGTAGTCCAAGAGCAGCGGTTCTCCACCTCTTAGGCTCTGGGTACACGCCCGAAGACATTTCGTGGAAGATGGGTGTCCCCTACTACTTGTTACGGCTCTACATGAGCGGGCTCCAACCAGCCAAGCCAACCCCTTTCTCCAACATCACAGAGGTCTATGAACGCCTCGCCATCCTGAGAAGCAAGAAAGGCAAGGAAACCGAGCTGGTCAAATTCTTCCAGAGAACAGACCTAGACCTAGAAGTGAAGACTCGGTTGGCTCTAGGAAGGGTCGTCGATGAAAGCCTCCGAATCGGACCAGGCGTGGTCGAGAGGGCTCTGAGCGTCGCCACTGGAACCGCTCCAAACGAAGTGAAGAAACTTCTCGTGGATTACGGGGAATACGGTGAAGTTACCTTCCTGCTACTCAAATCCAAAGAGCCAAAACTTACCGTGGAAGAAGTCTACGAATCCATCAAGCTTCTGCCCAGCCTTGAGAAGGTAAAAGAACGCGACCAACTAATCGCCAGCCTCCTAGACGCCAGTACACCGCAGGAAGGAAAGTACGTTGTCCGACTCCTCTTGTTCGATTTGAAACTCGGCTACTATGAAAGAACTGTAATCCACTCAGCCGCAAGAGCTTACAACGTCCCGCCAGAGCTGATAGAGAGCGTGGGCGCAATCGTGGGCTTGACGGAAGGCATACTAATGGCTCCAAAGGGCGCTCTTGCCCTCCAAGAAGTCAAGTTCCGCCCCGGGCAATTCCTGAAACCTCAACTGGTCAACCTCTACCAGCCCGAAAAAGTCGCGTATCCCGCGTTAGCCGAACAGAAACTGGACGGCAGTCGACTCCAAATCCACAAGTGGGGAACGAGGATATTGCTGTATTCACGGCGGGGAATAGAGAGAGCTGAAACGCTTCCTGAAGCGGTGGAAATCAGTGAAAAATTCAACGCTCAGAGCTGCATCGTGGACGGCGAAGCCATAGCCGTTGACCCCGACGGGCAACCATTGCCGTTTCAAGCGTTACTGGAGAGAGTTGTTCCGAAGGAACTCTCCGCTGAAGAGTTGGAAGAAAGAAGGGAGAAAGTAGCGGTAGCGGTTACTGCTCGGGCTTTCGACATTATGTACTTGAACGGCAGAGAACTTGCAAGCTTGCCCCTTTCTGAAAGACGGAAGTACTTGGCAGAAGTCGTGCCCCCTGACTACTTAGTTGAGGGCAAGGTTTGTCGAAACGAGGTTGAACTGATGAGTTTCTACGAAGAAGCGCTGCAGAAAGGCTACGAGGGCATCGTCGTGAAAGACTTAAACGCGCCCTACGAGTTTGGGCAGAGAACCAACACTTGGCTTAAGCTGAAACCCGAACGCGACACAATCGACTGCGCCCTGGTAAAGGCACTCTTCGGCAAGGGCAAACGTGCAGGTCTCTACTCGTCCTTTTTGATGGCAGTTCGAGACCCTTCTGAGAAGAAACTGTACCCAATTGGCAAGGTATCCAACCTCTCCGAAGAAGTCATGGAAGAACTCAGAGACGTGGTTGAAGGCTCAAAAACGGGCGAGGATGAAGAAGGAGTCTTCATAAAACCCTCAATCGTTGTGGAAGTCACGTACCAAGAAATCCAGGTAGCAGATGACTACACGAGTGGCTACGCGTTGCGGGTGCCTAAAGTAGTCCGCTTCAGACCCGATA
>CAZPDY010000079.1:0-5995 GCA_964585455.1 uncultured Candidatus Bathyarchaeia archaeon
ACTTTCGACACTTGGTTGCGCTTCCACTTCCGTGAGAACCGTCCACATTTCCTCCACTTTGTGAGCGTCTGTCCCAGCAACTCCAGGCAGGTTCTTCGTCTTCGCTAATTCCTGCGCCATCATGTTTTCCTTAGGCGTCGCCGTGTAATTTAAGACTTCGACGGCGTGGGCTTCGACGTTTATGGCTGAATCGCCGATGCCCAAGGAACGGTAAGGGTGGGGTATTACGATCACTCCATCAGTCGCCTTCGCAAAGTCAACGGCAGAATCGAGCGTAATCGGGTATTCTGGCTTTTCTTCAACGCCCAAGATTATTAGGTCTCCTTTCTCAGTGCCTATCTCGATTCCCGGCAAGATAACCAAGTCTTCATAAACGCTTGCCAGTTTGCGGACTTGAAAGTAGCCTTCTAAGGTGTTGTGGTCAGTAATCGCCAAGCCCTTAATCGTGGGGTGAGCGTGTAGTTGATCCACGACGAGTTTTGGGCTGATTGTAGAGTCGCTCGAAAAAACAGTGTGCAGATGCAAGTCCACTCGAAGCATGCCGTATTTCTCTCAGATTACAGTTTTTGAAGGGTTTTCACAATATCGTTAAGAACTCTATTGTTCAACTTCTCTTCTACACTAAAGACGGTTATTGATAAACCTTTTCTCCTAAGACGTTTGCAGACAGCTGAAATTCTGCCTTTCCAAGCTTGAACATCTTCGACTAAGACTACCTTCTCGTAGGAAGATGCAGCAACGTAGTCTTTGACCCTCTCAGCCACGTAGTCTACGGTCTCTTGGTCGAAGGGTTCTGCGATTTCATTCTGAGATAGGGGATAAACCTCGTCAAGCTCCAAGGGAATCACGCCGAAGGGCGCTGCATAAACGCATACATGGAACAACGCGTGTTTTTCTGGCAGCTCTTGTCGGATTTTCTGAGTTAGGCTTTTTACCTCACCAGCCTTGTGAAAAGGCTTCTTCGAGGGTTGAGGCAGCAACACGAGAACCTTAGCTTCTTTTGGCGGCGAATACCTCTCTTCCAACAGTTTCTTGTAGCGTACCGCCTCGGGGCGCATGAGCCCCAAGCTGCCAAAGTAGAAAAGACCGCTCTTCTTGGTTACCGGACTGTGGCGTTCCACGTAGTCCTCATACTGCTTAAGGCGCTTTAGCGCTTGGAGTAGGGCGGGATGCGTGTGAGCTCTTGCTTCCAAGTACTCCCAGAGACGCCCCTCCACGATGGTCTGTTTTATTCGTTTGATCTCTGCGAGACTCGTGTAAAGGTTGTGTTTCGCCAAAGTCTCTTGTCTTTCCTGCATAGGCATGTCCATCATGTCTCTCGGATTGCCCCTCGTACAGATTGGGCATGAGCACGGGAGGTATTCAAGTTCCTCGAGTCTGCTCGTGCCGTACTCTGTCATGTAGCGGTTCTGCCTCGCGTATATTGCGTAGGCTGCTGAATCGAACATGTCGCATCCTAAAGCAACGGCTAGGGCAAACATGAAAGGGTGTCCTGCGCCGAAAAGATGCAGGGGTCTTTGCGAGGGCATGTTCATCTTTGCCGTCATAATCATGTCAACCAACGTGTCGAAGAAGTATTGTTCCATGACTGTGGTGGGGCTTCCCAGAGCGTGAATGTCGAAGGGCAACTTTCCAACATGCTTGGCTGAGTGGGCAACCAAGTCTAGGTGCTGCCCGCCTTGTATTGGGGCAACCCACAGTATGTCGTCTCGAGTTTTGATTTTAGACAGATGTTTAGCCCGTTTCACTGTTTCTTCAACCGTCTGCTTTGCGTATTCCTTCGTCGCGTGCCAGCTTGTCGGAATATCCAGTATGGTTGCGATGTCGGTGGAAATCCGTTCTTGATAGTGCACAATATCTTCAGGGCTAACGTCGACTGTTCCGTAGACTAGGATTTGATAGGCTCCAGAGTCAGTCATGACTACGCCGTCGAAATCAAGGAGCTTATGAATTCCCTTTTCCGCAGCCTCTTCTCCCCTCTGCTTCTTTATGATGTACGCGTTTGTTATCAATGCTTTGCAGCCGAACTCGCTGCTCATAGTCTTTGGCGGGATTGGCTGAACACTAGGGTTTATCACGGGAAGCAGGACGGGTGTCTCAATAGTTCCACTCTTGGTTCTTATCCTCCCCAACCTAGCGAGCATATCTCGGCGGCGTATCTCGAAGCTCATCTCGCTCCATCTGCCAAACATGCTTTAATACCCCATTATATCTCTTTATGCTCGTTCAGGAGAAGCGAGAAGCATGGTATGCGACGTTTCTCTCCGAGAAAAACCGAAGCTGAAGGACCCAGTCTTGATAGAGGGTTTGCCTGGCATCGGGTTCGTCGCCAACATCGCAGCGTTGCATCTTATCCGAGAGTTGAAAGCGAACCTCTTCGCCGAAATATACTGCTCTTCCTTCCAAGACTTCGCCGTCACTGCGGAGAAAGGCCAGTTACGATATCCCACGAACGAGCTCTACTATTACAAGGGGAAGGAAGGAGAACGTGACCTTATCATTCTTTACGGGAACACGCAAGCGTTGACCACGACTGGACAATATGAGCTGTGTGGAAGCATCTTAGACGTGTCTGAAGAGCTCGGCTCTCGCTTCGTAGTAACCCTCGGCGGCTTGAAGAAGGAGCAGGAGGTTAAAAAGCCAAAACTCTATTTCGCTGCCACGGACAAGGAGATGGCAGGCGAGCTGCTGAAAGTAGGCGCCGAAGTCATTAAGGGACAGATTTTCGGAGTTGCGGGTCTTCTGGTGGGCTTAGGGAGGCTGAGGGGATTCCGTGGTTTCTGCTTGTTGGCTGAGACTTTGGGTCTTTACCCAGACAGCCTAGCCACCCGCGAAGTCTTAGACGTGGTCAGTAACATGTTTGGTTTGAAGATTAACCTCGACAGCTTAGAAGGCACTGTGGAAGCTACGCGGAGCCTTCTGGAAAACTTCGGACTGCTCGACCGGTCTGTGGGGGAAAGAAAGGAGGAATCTAAATTTCGCTGGGTCGTCTAAGTCTTTATCTCGCTCAGAAACTGCTCATATACTTTCTGCACGCGTTCAGCCGCGGGTCCAGTTCCTTCTGTAACGCCTTTATCCGTGACCTTGACTTTCTCCATCACCCAGATGAAACCCTTGTCTTCATAGAGCTTCACCATGGTCGGGAACACTTTCTCCAAACGGTCTGCAAGAGCCTTTAAGTCGAAGGGCTTCTCAACAGCGAATATCTTAGCAACTGCATCACCATTCAACACAACCCTGTGCAGCTTTTCGCCCTTCTCGTCTTTAGCTTCTGACAGGCAGAGGCTCATGTCGTCCGGGTTTATGCCGACGAGCGTGCCACTGTAGGATTTACCATCAGTCGTAGCCACAGTAACTCTCTTGTCGAGCAAGATAGCTACTTCGCTGAAAAATCTTCTTTGCGCCGTTGACAAACTATTCCACCTGATTTCGCCGTGATATTATAACGTATTACCTTTTTAGGATTTTGATTCTTCAGAACCCGCCAACCTCGTTTCTCGTTGTTCGTGTTCCTGTTTCATCAAGACCACAGTGTTCGGGGACATGTCTCGGGACATTACGACGTCAGGTCCTATCCAACAGTTGTTGCCCACTTTCACCCCAGGCATGAACGACGAGTTTATCCCAGTCTTGACACCGTCGCCGAACACGACACCGAGCTTCCTTCTTCCAGTGTCCACCACCCTATCTTTTACCTTCATTTTTATCGTCTCGCCGTCGAAGCGGTAGTTGGCGATGGTTGTCCCTGCGCCGAAGTTGCAGTTCTCGCCTATCACGCTGTCACCAACGTAAGAGAGGTGGCCTATGTGCGTTTTGTCCATTATGATGCTGTTCTTTATCTCGCAGGCGTTTCCGACTCTCACTTTTTGTCCGATGCTGGTGCAGGGGCGTATGAAGCAGTTGGGACCTATGTCGCTGTCTCTGCCTATGAAAGTAGGACCTTCGATGTATGTTCCAGAGCGGACTCTCGCACCTTCTTCAACGATTACATGACCTATCAGATGAGCTGCATCCTCGATTTGTCCCTCTATCTTTGGTTTTGTTTTTTCGAGAGCCCATCGGTTGGCCTCAAACAAATCCCATAATAAGCCCACGTCGAACATTTCGCTGCTGGAAATCGTGGCAGCCGCAATCTTGTGACCTCCCTGCAAGAGCAACGAGAAGGAATCGGTAATCTCCAACTCGTCTCTGGAGGACGGTTTTGTGTGCTTAATCGCTTCGAAAATTTCGGCTGAGAGGATGTATATGCCCGCGTTTGCTAAGTTGGTTGGGGCTTCTTCTCGGCGAGGTTTTTCCACTATACTCTTGACGTGGGTACCTTCGAGTTTCACTATGCCGTAGTGTTCTGGGTTTTCAACGGGGATGACTCCTACAGTGGCGGCTGGCTTTTCTTTTTCATGCACTTCGAGGACCGTGCTTATTGCGTTTGGAGTTGTGAGCCAGTCGCCGTAGGTTAAGAGGAAGCTTTCTTCAACGAAGGGCTCTGCAACGCTTGCGGCGTCGGCTGTTCCCTTCAGCTGCTTCTGAACTGCGTACTGAATTTTCATTCCGTATCGTGACCCGTCTCCTAAATATTGTTGCAGTTGTTCTGCCATGTAGTTGACGACAACGACTGCTTCGCTTATTCCTGCTTGCTTGAGAGCGGCTAGCACGTGGTCTACGATTGGTTTGCCGCCAACTGGAACGAGGTGTTTGGGGCGTGTGAGTGTGAGGGGATGCAACCGCGTTCCTTTTCCCGCAGCTAAGATTACCGCTTTCATCGACTTGCCTCCTTAACTAGTCTACCGATTAGCCCTACAGCTTTTCTCATAACGGTTTCTGCGGTTTTTCTGCTTTCGGCTTCCACCGTTATGCGCATCAGGGGTTCTGTTCCTGAGGGTCTTATGAGAAGCCAACCTTGTCTCAGGGTCAGGCGGAACCCGTCTACATTTGACTGTTCTTCTGCGTCGGGGAAAAGTTTTGACAAGGCTTCGATTTTCTTCATTACTCTAGGTTTCACGGAGTTTGGACACGCAATATTCTGTCTGAGCAGAGGGTATTTGGGTGCTTTTGCGACGAATTTGGAGAGAGTCTGCCTTGTTTCTTCTAGGGCTTGGAGGAGTAGGATTGAGGATAGGATGCCGTCTGGGCAGTAGTGGTAGTCGGGGTGTATCCATGCGCCGCAGGGTTCGCCTCCGAAGGTTGCGTTGTGTTGTTTTATGGCTTCTGTGATGTTCACGTCGCCCACTTTTGTCCTGACTACTTTTCCTCCTTCTGCTTCTATCATCTTTTCGATGCACATTGAGGCTTCTACGTGGGTGATTATTGTCTTGTTTTTTTGTTGTTTTATTCTTTGGGCGGCGTAGGCGGCTAGGGTTTGGTCTGGGAGTGTAACTCGTCCTTTCTCGTCTACAGTTACCATCCTATCTCCGTCTCCGTCATACGCTATTCCCAAACCTGCTCCCAGTTTTTTAACCATGCTGCACAGTGGCTCGAGGGATCCTTCGTCGGGTTCGGCGCCTCTTCCTGGGAAGTATCCGTCTGGCTGGCTGTTGATGGTTGTGACGTTGCAGTTTAGTTCGCTGAATATTCTGGGTGCGAGTTGGCTGGTGGCTCCGTTGCCGGGGTCTAGGATTATTTTCCAGGGCTTTTTGAGTTTGACGTTGTCTGTTATCAGGTTGACGTATGGTTGGGCTTCGTCCATTGGTGCGGTTTTGCCTATTTTCTGCCACGTTGCGAGTTTGAACTTTTTTTCGGTGATTATTCTTTCTATTTGGTGTTGTTGGGTTTGGTTGTAGGCGGTTGTGTCGGGGTTGTAGAGTTTTATGCCGTTGTATTCTGGGGGGTTGTGGCTGGCGGTTATCATCGCTCCTGCGTCGGCTTTTACTTGTCTTGTGAGGTATGCTAAGACTGGGGTGGGTACGATGCCCTGTGTTAGAGCGGTGGCGCCGCAGGCTGTTATTCCCGCTGTGAGGGCTTGTTGCAGCATGGGGGATGTGGTGCGGGTGTCGTGGGC
>CAZPDY010000080.1:0-5977 GCA_964585455.1 uncultured Candidatus Bathyarchaeia archaeon
TCCCAGAACTCTGGAGGAAATCGCTCAAGCTTCGAACATCAACAAGAAGGAAGTTGGGCGCAGCTATCGCTTTCTCATCAAGGAGTTGGATTACACCATTCCACCGCTCAAGCCAAGTCAATACATCACGAAGTTCTCGAACCAGCTGACCATGCAGGGCAAAGTTGAAGAGATAGCCCACAAAATCCTGACGACAGCGAAAGAGTTGAGGCTGACTTCTGGAAGAGGACCCACGGGGATCGCTGCAGCCGCCAGTTACATCGCGTCCGTTTTGACGGGAGAAAGAAAAACGCAGCGAGAAATCGCTGAAATCGCGCAGGTCACGGAAGTAACCATAAGGAACCGTTACAAGGAACTCGTCGAGCGGCTCTCGTTCGTGATGAGCATCTAGCTCCACCCTTTCTCTTTCTATGGCATCCCCTCGCGTAATAGGACGCGATTTTCCACACGACAAAACATTTTAGCATAGAACCTCTCAATAATACTGGAGCGAATGCGTCTTGACCAACTGTCCAAAATGTAGAGCAGAGGTTGAAGTCCCCCTCAAGACATGGTCTGTGTCGAGAAAAACCTCAAAGACCGAAGGCACGGCGGGGACAGTGTTTGGCATGTTTGAGTGTCCCGAATGTGGGAACACGTTTCGTGCGAGCGTGAAGCGAGGGGAGGAGGGAGAGTTAAGCATAAAAGGGATGGCGGAAAAGATTAAGGGAATCGAGGGTGAGCTCGTGCATACGCTGAAGAACTTGCGGGAAAAACTCAAGACTTTGGAGACGGAGCGTGCGAACCTTCTGTTGGAGATTGATGGGTTGAAGAAGATGGCTGAGGCTAAGGCGAATGCTCTGGAGAGTGAGATTGGCATGTTGAAGGAAGAGGTGAAGGGGCTCAAGCAGTTGCTGGGAGTCGGCGAGATGGAGTCCTAGGACTGCAGTCGTCTGTTTCTTTGGGACGTTGTTGGGTTTACAGAATTTTTGTGTGCTCTGCGTCCAGTCTAGACCGTCCTATTAGGCTCCGAGTGTGAACTATGGTTGGGTTTCCATGGTTATCAGCATTTCGACTGCTTTTTTGACGAATCGAGAGCATTCTTTGTCGAACACGCCTTGCTTTCGTGCTTCTTCGAGTTGTTCGGGGTCTGCAAGGTCGTAGCCTATGAGTTCTCGGCAGAGGGGCGTGCCGAAGGAATCTGTGAACTGCTGGAGGAACCGTTGGGCTCGGCGGTAGGCTTCTTGTCGGGTTTCGTGGCTCGGCTGGTTGGTTTCGTGTTTCATGCCGATGGCGAGGATGGAGCCTGTAAGGGCGCCGCAGAGGTTGCCGCATAGTCCGATTCCTCCGCCGAGGGCTGTGGCGATTTTCGGGATTAAATCGTTAGGCTCTTGCCCGTAGTATTGTTGCATGGTTAGGAGGACGCTCTGGGCGCAGTTGTAGCCCTGCTTAAAGAACGCAGCAGCTTTCTGGGGATAATCGATTTTGCCTTCCATGTTGCTGCTTCCTTCTTGTTTGGTGTGGTGGCAGTCTTTAATTTGTGGTTTTCCTTTTGGAAATATCAGACAGAATCCACTCCAGCCATTTTTTGGGAAAACTTCTATTAACTCAAAGGGCATAGGTTTCCGCAAACACGGTGTCGTCCAATTGACTCAACTTGACGCCGTCGGCATCGGCGCCCTGAACGTAGACAAGCTCTTCAGAGTGGACAGGATAGCGGGGAGAGAGGAGGAAAGCTTCGTCACCGAATACCAAGAATCATGCGGCGGCTCGGCTGCCAACACCATCGTAGGCTTGGCACGGTTGGGACTAAACACGGGGTTTGTGGGCAAAGTCGCAGACGACCGTGAAGGACGACTCTTACTGGACGATTTTGAGAGAGAAAACGTCGACACGAGCGGCGCAATAGTGACAGAGGCTGGACGAAGCGGAGTCGTCATGGGCTTCGTGGACGAGAAAGGTGAAAGGGCACTCTACGTGGCTCCAGGCATCAACGACACTTTGAGTTTGAGGGAAGTCGGCATCGACTACGTGGGGAAGACTCGGCTTCTCCACTTAACCTCTTTCGTGGGCGAAAAATCCTTCGAAACCCAGAAAAAACTCGTCGGACTGCTTCCAGAAAGTGTCAAAGTAAGCTTCGACCCGGGCATGCTCTATGTCAAGAGAGGCTTGCCATCACTAAGACCAATCATAAAAAGAGCCTTCATCATGCTCCCCAACGAAATCGAGCTGCGATTGCTCACGGGTAAAAGCTACAGGGCGGGCGCCAAAGCGCTGATTGCTGAAGGAGTCAACATAGTGGCGGTCAAGTTGGGAAAGAAGGGCTGCTACATAACTAACGGCGAAGAAAGCCGAACCGTAGAGCCTTATAGGGTGAAAGTCGTCGACACCACGGGCGCGGGCGATGCGTGGAATGCTGGCTTCCTCTACGGTCTGCTAAAGAACAAGAGCCTAGAGGAGTGCGGAAGGCTCGGAAACTTGGTGGCTTCGAAGTGCATAACGAAGATGGGAGCCAGAGCTGGGTTGCCCAGACTTGTCGACATCGAATGACTTATATGCACACATGGGTGAAGAGGCTTCTAGGGAGAAAGATTGTCGAAAGAAGACAAGATGTTGGAAGAACTCAGGAAGATACGGGAGCTCTTAACCCCTAAGCCCGCTCCACCAGCACCGCTGCCTCCGAAGGGCATGTGGAAAGAATTCATGGATTTCTTATCTAAATACAGAGTCATGGGTCTAGCCGTAGCCTTCATTATGGGTGTCTATCTCGGCGCGCTTATCCAATCGCTCGTAAAGGACCTCATACTGCCAATAATAGGCCTCGCAATACCTGGACTCGGAAACTTGTCGACTTTCAAGATTGCAGTCCCACCGACCGAACTGGACCCTCAAGGAAATCCAATAGACCCGACCTACACTGGACAACTGTTCGGCGTTGGAGGCTTTTTGGCAGCTTTGATAACATTCATTATCGTTGCCTTCGTCATCTTCCTGGTAGTGAAAATAACCAAAAAATGGGGCATTGAATAAACAACTCCACCCCTATTTTTCTTATATCTGATCTCTCAAAACTTTAGTGTCAAATACTTGGCTACTGAGTCGAAGATCATTTTTCCGTCACTATAAGTCCGCGGAGTCTCAGTCTTCGTCCAGTCGGGCAACTGCCACCCGAAGTAGACTCGTTCGGGATGAGGCATCAAACCGAAGATTGTTCTCGAAGGGTCGCAGATGCCCGCGACGTCGTATAAAGACCCGTTTGGGTTTGCTGGGTATTCGCCCCCTGCGTATTTGCCGTTTGGATGGCAGTACCTGAAGACCAGTTGGTCGTTGTCCAAAAGCCTCTCAAGATATTTTTCCTCGTTTTCCGTCGCGAACATGAAGCGTCCCTCTGAATGAGCCACTGGAATCCTGACCACAGAACCACTAGCAACCTCTCTGGTGAAGACACATTTCCCACCGCCTTCATGCTTGAGGTAAACCCACCTGCAGTTATAACCCGCGGGAATGTTGGTTCCCAGAGCGGCTTCTGGAAACGGGCTTATGCCGTCGAATTGCGGCAGCAAGCCAGCCTCAACCAGAACCTGGAAACCGTTGCATATGCCCAGAATCGGTTTTTCTTCGCTTACGAACCTCTTAACGTCTTTTCCCAACCTCGCCATGAATCTTTTTGCCCAGATGGCGCCAGCTCGAACGTAGTCTCCGTGGGAAAACCCGCCTGGAATCACGAGCACATCGTAGTCGAGCAGGTTCTGCAGCTTCACGAGTTGGTTGAAATGGATTACTTCTGCCTTCATTTTGGATTCTTGGAAGGCTCGTTTGGTCTCAGCGTCGCAGTTTGTCCCGCCCACGCGCAGAATGCAGACGCGAATTTCCTCACGTTTCACGTCTCTGCCTCCAAGCCGCGTTGCCAAACGCCGAGGAGTTCGCCTAATTCAGCGTCTATTATCTTTTCATCTTTTAACCCGTAGACAAGAAAACGATGTTTTTCTGTCACTCTGCCGACAATTGCATGGGGGACGTTGCGTGTTATGGATTCGAATCGGTTTACACGTCTTTTTGGCACTTCCACTAGAAACCGGCTGTTTGACTCAGAAAACAGTGCAAAATCATTCCTGTCGGCTTCCTTTGCTCTTGGAACATCCTTCAACCGTAGCTCAACGCCACAGCTACCGCTGAAGGCCATTTCAGCAGCCGCTACGCCGAGTCCCCCTTCTGAAACGTCGTGGCAAGCCCGCACGCAGCCACTGTCAGTCGCCTCAATCACCGCTTTCATTGTCTGTTTGGCTTGGGAAAATCTAACCGTGGGAACCGACTTTCCCACCGCTCCCGTCAGTCGATAGTATTCTGAGCCTCCCAGCTGTGTGAAAGTCTCTCCAACCACATAGACCAAGTTGCCTGGAGACTTTAAGTCGAGGGAAACTGCTTTTCGAACGTCGGGTATTATGCCCAAAGCAGTTATCAGAAGCGTGGGGGACACGGGACCGAGGGGTGATTCGTTGTACAGGCTGTCTTTTCCCGAGATGAAGGGAGTTTCGAAGGCTTTCGCGAACTCGTAGCAGGCTTCGCAGGCTTTGACGAGGCTTCCCAGTCTGTCGGGTTTTTCGGGGCTCCCCCAGACAAAATTGTCTAGAAGGGCGATTCTTCTTCCCCCTACTGCGGTGTTGTTTCTTATGGCTTCGTCTATGGCTGAGGCTGCCATCCAGTAGGGGTCTATTCTGCCGTATCGTGGGTTCACGCCGCATGAGATGACTAAACCCTTCCAGCTGTTTTCCAAGGGTTTGATTATTGCGGCGTCGCTGGGTCCCCCGAATTCTCCGTGCAGGGGCTTGAGGGCTGTGTTTCCTTTTACCTCGTGGTCGTAGGTGCGCACCACTCTTTCTCGGCTGGCGATGTTCGACGAAGAAAGCAACTTCAGAAGGTAAGGTGTCAAGTTTTTGGGCTCAGGAAAAGTGGGTTCTTTCAGCCTCGTTCCGTTCCATTTGGCGGTTCGCTCAGTCTTTGGTGGGGCGAAGAGAAAGTCTACGTCCAAGCTTGCGACTTCATAGCCCTTATAACTAATCCTTAAAACTTTGTCGTCTGTGAGTTCGCCGATTGACGTGGCTTCAACATCTTCTTCCTCGAAGATTTCCAGAACCTGTTTCAGGTTACTCTTTGGCACGAGAAGAAGCATTCTTTCCTGAGATTCGGAAATATAAATCTCCC
The DNA here is from genome assembly GCA_964585455.1 of uncultured Candidatus Bathyarchaeia archaeon. GTDB lineage: Archaea > Thermoproteota > Bathyarchaeia > Bathyarchaeales > SOJC01 > CAYGVX01. The sequence continues at coordinate 5,182 of CAZPDY010000080.1, forward strand.
AAGGAGTCAAGCCCTCGTATTTGAGGGATACTCTTTCCAGATGAAGAAGGACACCGCAACCGAACCTGTGCGCCATCTCTCCCACAGCGCTGGACAAGCCTCCCCCGCCGAGGTCGGTTATGCCCGAGCCGAATTTTCTGTCGCGAACCTCAATTATGGCTCTTTTTAGTTTTTCCTCTTCGATTGGGTTGGCGATTTGAACTGCTGGACGCGAGATTTCTTCGGATTTTTCGGTCAACTCGGCTGAAGCGAAAGTTACGCCGTGGATTCCGTCTCTACCCGTCCTACCGCCCACGAGAAGAAGGGTGTCGCCGGGTTTTGCGTTCTTGACAAACTTGCTTTTTGGGAGGAGTCCTACGCAACCGCAGTAGACTACAACGTTGCCCACGCAGCTCTCGTCGAAGTATATGGCTCCGTTCACTGTGGGGATTCCCATGTTGTTGCCGTAGCAGCCGATACCTGCGACTACGCCGTTGAACAGGTATTTTGGGTGCTTGATGCCTTGTGGAAGTTTTTCATAATCGTAGTTGAGGGGACCGAACCCTAAAACGTCAGTGCAGGCAATGGGGTCTGCCCACACACCCAACACGTCGCGGATTACCCCGCCGACTCCCGTGGCTGCGCCTCCGAAGGGCTCTATGGCTGACGGGTGGTTATGGGTTTCCACCTTTGCGGCGACTGCGTAATCTCCTTCAAACTCCACGATGCCTGCGTTGTCTTCGAACACCGAGACACACCAAGGGAGGTTTAGTTCGCTCGTTACCCGGGAGATGTAAGTTTTGAAGAGGCTCTGGAT
>CAZPDY010000081.1:0-5926 GCA_964585455.1 uncultured Candidatus Bathyarchaeia archaeon
TTTGGAGACTTCTCCTTTTTCAGAATACTTCCTACATCGTCAGGCTTCACTCTTCGGGCAGAAAGCGCTATCGCCGCAGTCTTTCCGTATTTTGAAATTAGCTGTGAGGTCTTGACGGCTTGTTCCTGTATTTTCACTTCGGCTTTTGTGAGATTCTCTCCTCTCTTTTCTGCAAGGGGTCTTGCTTGATTTTCTTCTGTTCTAAGGAGTCCTAAGGCGTGGGAATCGCATTGTGGACAAGTGGGGGTGTCGGGTAAGTCCTTGATGCGTACCATTTCGAGGTAGTCCCAGCAGTTTGTGCAGACGAAAGTTCGAACCTCGTTCAGCAGTCTTGCTCTCGCTGATTCGACGAGGATAAAGCGCATTCTTTCGGGTGGAATCAGGTCTGTCTTCATGCTCACGCGTTCGATGCCCACTCTCGCCACGGGAGTTGCCTCGCCTTGAGTTTCAACTTTAACGATCGTCACTTTGTTCCCTCGAAGTTCGCCCATCACTCGAAGAAGGCTCTCCAAGTCCAAGTCCTTAGTGAACACTTCCTTGAGCGCCTCCTCGTAGATTGCGGTGCCCTCGAAACTATTCAACAACTGCTTGAGGCTCACGCTGCCGAAGTCTGCCCACTTCTTCAAGGCTCCGAACCTCCTTGCTACGTGAATCATGCGCCGCTTGAAGAGCCCAGTCTTCGCTACTGCTCTGGTCAAGGCGTCGCGTATTATGGTGTCTGATGTTTGCTTGAGTTCGTCGAAGAGGGCGATTAGGCTGTCTGCGTTCGTTGTTCTCGTCGTTTGAACGAAGATACGGTACGGGTCGTGTTGCACGGCAACCGTATAGCCCGTTCGCTCTGACAGGTAGTGACCAAGTAGCTGAGCCAGAGCGCGGTTGGTCAACGAGCCGAAGTTTGCATGTATAATAACGAAATCTTCCCAATCTTCAATAGTCATACGCTTGTCCGTTGGAACAGGATAGCCTTTTTTCACTTGTTCAAACGTTTCCTGCAACGCCCGTGATATGGCGTCGTCGTTGGCGGGATACTTCTCGGCTAATTCGCTGACAATCTGGTCGATTGCTCTTCCCTTCTTCATCTGCAGCTCTACGAATCCTCTGATTTGACCCACTTCCTGCGACACTTCGAAGGGCACTGGAATCTCCTCGCCCACCCAGCTTGGAATGGCGCCTGTAGGGTCTTCGACGGATTTTACGTAGATTTTGTCGCCGTAAACGTGGAGAATCTTCCAAGGACTCCCTCGAATGACAAATTTGACGCCAGGCTTTCCATACTCTGCCACGAAGGCTTCGTCTAAGACGCCTAACGCAGTGTCCGAAGGTTCGTCTATGACTATGTACTGCTTTTCCACGGGTATCATGGACAAGTTGTCAAAATAATACTCAAACAACGCCTTGCTGCTACGGGGTTTTAGGACTGTCTCGTCTTCGAAGGAGACCCAAGCGAACCGCGGAAAACGGGTGTGCATGTAGGTTAGAATCTTCCTCACGTCTTCTGTTGTGAGGTCGGTGTAGGGGTAGGCTTTCTTGAAGAGCTCCACGATTTCGCCGAAGACGAGGCGTCTGTTCTTCATCAAGAGCCCCGCAACTTGGTGGGCAAGGGCGTCGAATGGCTTTTGAGGGATGTCCACGGGTTCGAGCTCTTCGTCGTAAGCCATGCGGCTAATAGCCATGGCTTCCAGGGTGTCGTCGGAATCCATAGCGACTATTACTCCCTTAGCTATGCGCCCGACTCTGTGACCGCTTCTGCCGACGCGTTGAATCAGCCTCGTAACTTGTCTGGGGCTCATGTATTGGACGATGAGGTCTATCCTGCCCACGTCGATGCCTAACTCCAGCGAGCTAGTGCACACGAGTCCTCTCAACTCTCCGCTCTTCAGTCCTCTCTCTGCGACTATTCGCGAAGGCTTAGCCAACGAGCCATGGTGAATGGAGACTGGGAAATCTACATCCCATATCTTGAACCGACTTGCGAGCACTTCAGAGATTGTTCGAGTGTTCGTGAAGAGCAGTGTTGACCGATGCTTCTCAATGTAGTCACGTATTATCCGAAGCCGAGCCGCTACCTCTGGATGGGTGTAGAGGGATGAGGCGAGCTCAAAATCTTGAGGAACGGGCTGCGGAAACAGTATCTCCAACTGCATTTCCCTCGCAACGGGCACTTTCACTATTTCCACTGGTCTCCCGTTGCCCACGAGGAATTGAGCCACCTTCTCGGGACTGCCTATCGTCGCAGAAAGGCCTATCATCTGAAAATCGGCGTCGGCGATTGTTCGCAATCTTTCCAGAGCAAGGGATAGTTGGCTGCCACGTTTGCTGTCCGCCATCTCGTGAACTTCGTCGATGACCACCCATCGCACATGCCGCAGATGTTGCCGCAATACCCAACCGACTAGAATTGCCTGCAGAGTCTCGGGTGTCGTTATCAAGACGTCTGGAGGGCTCCGCGACTGCCTAGTTCTTTCTCTAGTGTCCGTATCCCCATGCCGCACCGCCAGTTTAATGTCTAGGTTGTTGCACCACCACTGCAAACGCTCCAACATGTCACGGTTCAGAGCGCGCAGCGGCGTAACATACAAAACCTTTATACCCGGTCGTCGATCGGGCATCTGAATAAGCATGTTTAGGATGGGAAGGATAGCTGATTCCGTCTTGCCCGTGGCTGTTGGAGAGATGAGCAGAACGTTCTTGCCCTCCAGAATTCGGGGTATAGTCTTTTTCTGAGGTTCGGTCGCGGTCTGGAACCCTCGCTGCTCAACGAGCCTCCGGATGGGCTTCGCGAATAGGTTGAAAACGTTTTCAGGTTCGTCTTCCAAGAACGCTCTGAGACTCCGAGTGCAGCAAAATAGTGAAGGAAGCTTCTCTAAAAGTATTCTGGTTCAACCGTCACTCAAGCAAAAATAATTTCAGTTTGAAAGCTTTATTTCCTGAAAGTATAACAATAGCGATGATGATGAGCAGGAAAAACCATGGAGTTCGACGACAAGATAAAAGACGTTGTAGCAAGTTATAATTCTAAAAAAGTTAGGATAGGCGTTCTAGGCTCGCATTCTGCCCTAGAAATAGGACACGGGGCAAAACAGGAAAGCTTCGAAGTCGTCGTGGTCTGTCAGAAAGGAAGAGAAAAAACCTACATCAAACACTACAGGAATCTCTTCGACCATTCCTTGCTTCTAGACCATTTCGTTGACGTCATTGAGGAAGAAAATCAGGAAAAACTAAGAGAACTAAACACGGTTTTTGTCCCCAACAGGTCTTTCTCAGTGTACGTGGGATATGGCAACATAGAAAACCGCTTCCTCGTCCCAATCCTTGGAAACCGACGCATTTTGAAAGCCGAAGAAAGGGATTTGCCCAAAAACCAGTACTATCTGCTAAAGAAGGCTGGCATAAAGACACCTAAAACGTTCCCCTCTCCAAAAGACATAGACCGACTGGTAATTGTGAAGGTTCCTGAGAAGCAGAGAAAAATCGAACGCGCCTTCTTCTACGCGTACTCACCCAAAGAATACGCCAAAAGAGCCGAAGAAAGAATAAGAAAAGGAATAATTGATGGAGACGCTTTGAAGAAAGCCACGATAGAAGAATACGTGGTGGGCGCAAAATTCAACGCGAATTTCTTCTGGTCCCCCTTGAATGATGAGGTAGATTTGTTGGGGTTCGACAGAAGGATACAAACCAACTTGGATGGTCTTCTAGACTTGCCAGCTGACGAGCAGTTGGAAGCAAGAATACCTGTGCAGAACGTCGAGATAGGACACATGGGCGTCACGATGCGAGAATCCCAGCTGGAAAAAATCTTCGCCGCTGGAGAACGATTCGTCGAAACATGCAAGACAGAATACCCACCGGGTATGATAGGGCTATTTGCACTACAGGGCGCCGTAAGCAAAGACCTTGAATTCTACGTCTTCGACGTCAGCCCCAGAATCCCCGGATGCCCATGCGTGGAGCCCACTTCGCCGTACATGAAATATAAATACGGGAAAGAAGTTGGACCTGGGAGAAGAGTCGCAATAGAAGTTAAGAAGGCAGTGAATGAAGGAAAACTAGAGGAAATAGTGACTTGATCGAGATAAGCAAAATACTGGAAGCCTACGACAAGGGCAAGATCACAATCGGCACCATTGGTTCTCATTCAGCCCTCAACATCTTCAAGGGCGCTAAGGACGAAGGGTTCAACACAGTGTGCGTCTGCAGGAAGGCTGACGAAATCGTGTACCGAAGGTTTCCAGTCACAGACGAATTTGTCACAGTGAAGGATTTTAAGGAAATCCTCGATGAGAACGTCCAAGAAAAACTGCGGGGACTCAACACTATCCTCATTCCCCACGGCTCGTTCAACGCCTACCTAAACTTGGACGAGGCGGTAAATGGCTTACGGGTGCCAATGTTTGGGAACAGGCACTTGCTTCAGTGGGAAATCGACCGAGAAAAGCAGAACGTATGGTTGCAGAAAGCGGGGTTGCAACTGCCAAGAACTTTCGATAGCCCAGAGAGCATAAATGTGCTGACTATTGTGAAGTTTCCGGGCGCCAAGGGAGGAAAGGGCTATTTCCTCGTGAACTCGCCCGAATCGTTCTACCGCAACTCTGAGGACATGATTCGAAAAGGCTTGATGAAGAAAGAAGACATCAACAGGGTGCAGCTGCAGGAATACATTCTGGGCGTGACAATCTACCCATCCTACTTCCGTTCTCTGCTCCGCAGACACGTTGAGTTGTTGTGTATAGATAGGCGGTACGAGTCCTCCATAGACAGCCTCGGGCGCATACCAGCAGAAGAGCAGCTTGAGATGGATAGCCTCGCCCCCACCTACACGGTTGTCGGCAACATACCAATAACGTTGCGAGAATCGCTGCTTTCCGAGTACATACGGATGGGTGACAACATCGTGAAAGTTTCTGAAGAAATCGCTCCCCCAGGAATCATAGGGCCCTTCTGCCTAGAAACGATTGCCAACGAAATCCCAGAAGTCTTCACGTTTGAGATATCAGCCAGGATAGTCGCGGGAACGAACGTGGGTATAGGTACGTCGCCGTATTCCTACCTGATGTATGGCGAGCGAGTCTACATGGGCAGAAGAATTGCCATGGAAATAAAGAATGCCATAGCGGAAGAGAAGTTGGGCGAAATCGTGACCTAATCGCTCTTTGCCCTGAAAAGTGTGGGTGGAGGTTTAGCTCCACTTCCATATTTTTCTTTTGTAGAAGACCTCAGGCAGTATCAGCAAGCCTGACATTGAGGCTATTACTACGAGAACCCATTCCAGGGGGTCGTCCATCATCACTGTCCCGAACACGCCGAAGATGGGCACGAGTATTGTTAAGAACGCTGAGCCCAAGACAGCTATTACCAAAAACTTGTTCGAGAGGAATCCCACTCTGAAGGCGTTGCGTTTCTCAGACCGACAGTTCCACACCACGAATAGCTCTTGGAACGTCGCCCTGATGAAAGCCATCGTCCTAGCTTCAGCCAGCTTGAGCGGTGTCAATGGTCCAGGAAGCAAGTAGTACTGCCAGTAGAACAGCCCTCCAGTTAACGCAAACTGAGACGTAAAGGTGGCGATGATAGACGCTAGTCTTCCATGCAACACTCCTTCCTTCGGGTTTCGTGGGGGTCTCTTCATCACGTCCTTCTCAGGCGGGTCCATGGTCAAAGCAAGGGCAGGACCTCCGTCTGTGACTAGGTTTAGCCACAGAATCATACCCGCAGTTAGGGGAAGCTCCAAACCTAACATCGCAAAGGTGCCTATGAGCGCCAACTCGTCGAAGTTGCATCGTAGCAGGAAGAAGGAGAATTTCCTTATATTATCGTAGATGGTGCGCCCACCCTCCACGGCGTTTACGATTGTGGCGAAGTTGTCGTCCGCGAGCACCATGCTCGCTGCCTCTTTGGTTACGTCTGTGCCCGTTATGCCCATGGC
>CAZPDY010000082.1:0-5836 GCA_964585455.1 uncultured Candidatus Bathyarchaeia archaeon
CTGTGGCTGTGTATTCATCTGCGTTTTCGCGAGGAAAGTATACGGCTAGTGCTGTGTTGTCACCTGTTTTCGGTCCGTAATTGCTCGCTACACCAGTTGGAAATAGTATGGCTCCCCAGTGAATAGGTATTATTCTCCAGCCTTCCCTTGCTGTATTGGGGAGTGAGAGGCTTACTCCAAAGATGGATTGAAATTCCACCATGGTGTAGCGTCCCTCTGTGGAGCTGTATGTGTTGGCCCAGAATTCCACGTTAACATCTTTATCTGGCTGGCTGAAATCATTGAACGTGATGAGACTCAGCCAATCTGACATCAGCCAAGCGCTGCTAAGGACTTTGCTCGTTTGGGTTGGGTCGAGCCATGAAATACCCCACAGGAGTGTCTTCAAGATTTTACTTGACATTTCAGCGTTGAATTCCATCAGTTGTTGGGAGAAGTCGGGATAAGCGTTGAAGCAAATTTCGTTATAAGGTTCTATGGAGAAATTTTCGTCTTGGGGTATAGGCTCAACATACAGTCCTATCTTATCTATGTCTATGTCGGAATAGGGTGGACGTTTCAGGCCGCCATAGATGAAGAAGCCTATGTGTATTTCCCAAGTGTGACTGGTTGACCACCAATTGACTTCTGCGATTGCTGATGTGACGCTGATTGTGAAATTCACATCTCCAAGCGAATAGCTACTGCTTCGCATAACGCCTTCGAAGCCTGTTGTGGCAGTCCAGACCGCAGCTGCGCAGCCAACATAACCACAATAAATATCTGTGTCAGTGGGGTTAACTGCAGAGTTAAAGGTCTGTCCTGTTCCAATGTGCACGTATGCTCCAAATCCACTTCTAGTTTGCGGGTCAAACCTTTCGTTGGGTTTAACAAACGCAATGACGACGCCTTCATAGTATTCGTTCCATACCCAGATAGGCAGAGCCACATAATCCTCAACGTCTGTCCTCAGCATTGGGTACTCCATCGAAACCGAATTTGCCTCATATATTGCTGGCCATGTATCTTTCAGATATTGTTCAGTTGCTGTTGTTGCTCCAGCTTTTTCAAAAGGATCAGTGAAGTGAGATATTGTCATATCTCCCTTGCCTATGTGTTGCATCAGCCGTTGAAAGCCCGCCTCTCCCCAAGACTCGGTGCTGTTGCTTCCCTCAGACCATGCATAATAGAATGGGTAGCCGCCGAGGTGCACCCACGTCACGTTTCGACAAAGCATCGCTTCAGCTATCCTGTCAGTCCAAGACTCCTTCGAATAACCCACAGGTATCGGCAGTGTCTCTCCATGAGCGTTAATTATGACGCATTCCCGCCCACCCTCAACCAACTCCCAGTAAGCCACCCAATCACTCACCACGTGAAGAGTGGCGTCCACGGGAAACTCAGTTCTCAACCAATCCGAGAACCCGAAATCACCATAATCGTAGTAGATGAACCGCGAAACATTCAAATAATACCCATAACCATTCCTCGGCCAAACCATCACACTGTAATTATTCACGTTGACGGCTTCAACTGCAGCCTCCACACCCTCCAACGCCCTCGAAACGTTCCCCAACCCACTCACACCCACCCCACTCAAAGCCACGACATACACATCCACCTCAATGACGTCATCGTTGAACATCAACTTGCCAGACGCCTCGAACGTATTCCGCCTAAACATGTTCGCTGCGAGGAGCACCAGCAGGACAACAGCAGCCATTCGAAAACAAGATTGCATAAACCCTAACCAATAATCTTAATATTATACGAAACATAAAAGATTTACTATCAAACGAAAACAAACCACCACCACAAGGAAATCACCCATTATGCAAAAAATCTGGTTGGGCACTTCGGGCTGGTCCTACAAGGACTGGGTTGGACCCTTCTACAAAACAGACGAAGAAAGCAAACTAAAAGCCTATTCACGAGTCTTCAAAACAGCCGAAATAGACTCTACCTTCTACCGCTCCCCTACGAAGGGCATGGTCCTGGGCTGGCTACACTACACGCCCTCAGACTTTGTTTTCTCGGCGAAACTGCCCAAAGAGATTACTCATAAGGGTAAGCTCGAAGCCAAAGCAGTAGAAGCCAAGCTGAACGAATTCTGCGAGTTGATGCAGCCCCTGCGACTTGACGGAAAGCTAAGCTGTCTATTAGCTCAGCTGCCCCCGGGCTTAGAGTATGATTCTGCTTTGCTGGAGGGCTTCTTGGCGATCTTTCCGAGTACGTTCAGGGTTGCTGTCGAGTTTCGTCATGAATCGTGGCTCAGGGATGAGACGTGGAGGCTTCTGGAGAAATACAAGGCAGCGTATACCATCGTTGACGAGCCTCTTCTGCCTCCAATCGTGAAGGTTACCTCGGATATTGCGTACGTTCGGTGGCACGGTCGGGGCGAGCGTCCCTGGTACTACTATCTCTACGAGCCTGAGGAGCTGGAGCCTTGGGTGGAGAAGGTTAAAGAGACGGAGGGTCAGGCTGAGAAGACTTTTGGCTATTTCAACAACCACTATCACGCCTTCGCTGTTAGGAATTGTCTTCAGTTTGCAGAAATGATTGGAGAGATGACAGAGGAGCAGGGTGAAGCTAAAGAGAGCATGGAAAGTCACTTAGAAGAAGCTAAGGCAGTTGCGGAGAGAAAGATGGAGGAGCGGAGCATGACGCTGGCTGCATACATGCCGCAAGAAATCGAGCGAATGGGTTTCGAAAGGTTGCTCGGCATGTTTATGGACAAGGGCAGAATGAGACGGGCAAAGGGCATCGGCGACAAAGACGTAAGAATCGAGGAAATCTCAGACAGCAGTGTCAGGGCTTCAGTCCGTGACTACCACTTCGTGGTCGACACGAAGAGCCGCATTATGCTCCACGATTGCGCAGACTGGAGTCTATGCGCACCCGCAAAGCAGTTCTGCAAGCATGTTGGCAAGGTTATGATGACTATTCCGAAGGAGAAGGCGACAGAAATCATGAGACAGATTGCGGCGGAACGGGAGAAATGGGAGTTCAAGCCCTACACGGCTTAAAGTTATAAGCTTGAAGACTCTGCTCTAGTTCGGGTGGTTTGTCGTGACTTGCTATTTTAGGCATCTCAAAGAGGTATTCGAGAAGGCAGGTGTAGAGGTCACTAGCCAGAATAGGCGAGAGGTTGACAGGATTATTCATGGCATCGTTGGTGTGGATTACAAGAATTGTCCAGCTGCTTGGAGAGAAGTGAAGCAGAGGCTTGCAGTAGATGAAGAAGGCTTCATTGCTAAGCTAAAAGATGCACTGGCAAAGCACACGTCTTAGGCTGTTTTCACGCAGCTTTCAGTTCCTTCACGAACCGTTCTATTTCTTCCTCAGTGTTGTAGAAGTGGGGCGCCACGCGCAGTCCATTCGACCGCGCGGAAACTATTATTCCCATCTTTCCCAGCTGCTTTGCCTTCTCCTGCGCTCCATCTACTAAGAAGTGGACGATTCCTGAGCGACACTCTTCGTCTTCTGGAGTAGTGAGGCGAAATCCTGCATCTTTCACCAGGCTGATGAGTAGGTCTGTCAAGCCGAGAACACGTTTCTGGATGTTCTCGACGCCCACGTCTAATAGGAGTTGAATTGCAGCTGCAGCGCCGACGAAGCTTACGAAACTCGGAGAACCCACCTCAAAACGGCTGGCTGTGTCAGAGAGCTGCAGGCGCAAGATGTCCCAGAACTCAATCGTGTCGAAGACTTCGGGCTTCACGCTTGCCCAGCCGATGAACGGTGGCTCGAATCGGTCAATAAGCTCCTTACGTATGTAGAGGTATCCCGCTCCAGCTGGCCCAAGCATCCACTTGTAGCAGCTTGCAGTCAAGAAATCCACATCATCATGCCTAACGTTGACGGGTATGACGCCCAACGACTGGATAGCATCCACGATAAAGTAGGCACCGTGTTCGTGAGCGATTTTTGCCAACGTCTTCAGGTCGTGCCTGAAGCCGTTTACGTATTCCACGTGGCTGACTGCAACTGCCACTGTTTTGTCGTCCACGAGCTTGTCTACATCGTCTACGAGCACTTTGCCGCCAACGTTTTTGACGTAACGTACCTCTACGCCTAGGCTCTTCTTGAGCCAAGGGTACACTACTGAAGGGTACTCCAAATCTGTTGTGACGACGTTTGACCCCTTTGGATAGTTGAGCATGTTTGCCACGATGTTTAGCCCGGTGGAGGTGTTCTGAACAGTGGCCACTTCGCTTTTCTCGGCGCCTGCCAGTTTTGCGAAGAATTCCTGTCCGAGGCTGTATTTCGACTCGTCAATCTCGTAGCGACAGAGATCCTCATTGTACTGCTTTATGATGTCTGCTACGGGCTGGGGAAGGGGGGAATAGGCAGAGTGGTTTAGGAATATCTTGCTCCGCGTCACTGGAAACTTTGCACGGACCTCGCTAACATTCATAGGTCAAACCTACCTGAAACACTTCCAGTATTTCGATAGAATCTGTCTTAACTCTTTTACCGTGGCTTCCACACGTTCACGACACCAAGGAGGCTCAACTGGAGGCGGTGAAGGGTCTGCGACTTTAATCTCTTCTACGCCGACAACCCCCGCTGTGAGTGCATACCAGCAAGAGGGCAAGACGGCGGGGTTGTAGCCGCTGCCGATTAGTAAGACAGCCTTTCCGCCACAAAGCTCCTCAGCGACGCCCACTATGAGCTTTGACAAGTCGAAGAATCCTTTAACAGTCAAGCCCAGACTGCCCAGAATGTCAGCGAAATGTGGGTCGCTTCCTCCGTTTGCAAGAATAATGTCTGGCTTGAACTCCTTAGCCAGGGGAACAACTATTTCGCGCAGAGCGTAGAAATAGGTTGCGTTGCCCGTTCCAGCTGGCAAGGGCACGTTGACGTTGAATCCTTCGCCTTCGTCTCTGCCGATCTGTCCGACAAAGCCAGTCCCTGGAAAGAGAGTTCGCGGGTCTTGGTGTATGGAGATGAACAAGACTGAAGGGTCGGAGTAGAATATGTCGCTGGTTCCGTTGCCGGCGTGCACGTCGTAGTCTAGAATCATGACGCGCTTTGCGCCTTTCTCTTGCTGAAGGTATCTGGCTAGGATGGCTACGTCGTTGAAGATGCAGAATCCGCCGCCGAAGTTTTGTCCGGCGTGGTGGAGTCCGCCGCCTAGGCATACGCCTCGGTCAACCTCTCCGTTATAGAGAGCTTCGCCGATTTTTAGCGTTCCGCCCATGATGTAGAGTGCTCCTTCTAGGATGCTGGCTGAGAGGGGTGTGTCGAAGTCGTAGGGTCTGCCTTTCGCTGCAAAGTCGAAAATGAGGTCGACGTAGCTTTTGTCGTGGGCTCGAAGTAGGTCCTTCAGCTTGGCGATTTCGGGCTTCAAGACCTTGACTTGGGGCAGCTCTAGGAGTCCCTGTTCTTCGAAGAATTTCATGGCGTTGCCGAAGCGGTCGCCCCTGAAGGGATGCCCTGGTCCGAAGTCGTATTGTCGGTATTTTTCGTGGAATGCTATGCCGACGTGCAACAAACCACTTCGGTGGAATATCAAAGGGAACGACTATAAAAGAGAATGCTAGCTTGATTAGGAAAATGGAAAAAAGGGGTTAGGGTTTTTCTTGGCTCTTGTTTCTTCGGCTACGCCGCTTTCTCTCCGCTCGAGGTTTCCCGCGTATCTGTATTTCCTGAAGGAGCTGGCTCTTGACGAAAGGAGTCCTCCGTCACCTCTTCTTCCTTAGGAGGCTCTGGGGTTGCTTCTTGTTTTGAGCCTTCCTCAATTATCACTTCGACTTTCTCTTCGGTTTTGGGCGGCTCTTCCACGGTTGTTTCTATTGAGGTGGTTGTCTCGGTGTCCATGATTATCTCGAGCGTTTTCTCGGTTTCGGGCTCC
>CAZPDY010000083.1:0-5812 GCA_964585455.1 uncultured Candidatus Bathyarchaeia archaeon
GTACATGTATGTCTTGGGGAGCAAGTGATTTAAATATTGTGCATTACGATTCAATATGTTAGCTTACCGCTTGTCTGTCGCTGGGGTTTACACACAAAGAGGAAAAGCTCGTGTGGGGTAAAGGGTGGTTTGGCTTGGTATCTCCTAGTGAAATGTGGGGTGTTGAACATTTGCCCGTCGGTTAGTTCCTTCGACGTTGCAGTCAGAGTTGGGATTCGTAGTTTGTTAGGGGTGAAACTGGCGGACAAAGTTCCGAGTGGTGAGGTGGTCAGTTTTGACGTGAAGGCTCGCATGGAGGAGAAGGAGCGGCGAAGCGGGCTGGTCAGCATTGGCTTCGCTTTAACTATGGGGACTAAGCCAAGTGTGGTGAAGTTTGAGGTGGAGGGAGTTGCCACTCTGGAGGGGGCGAATGCGGAGATTGATAAGATGTTGGAGGTTGATCCTGAGACGCAGATTCCCTTCGTGTTTCAGAGGGTGTATCAGAATGTTTTCATGTCCATGTACTTGCTGGCTACTTTAATCGACGCGCCTCACCCACCGCCTAACCTGCTCTTCTCGGGACAACAAAAACTGCCCCAAGTTCAGATGGACGAGAAGGAAGAGACTGCAGCAACGCCTGAGGTTGAGGTCGCAAAGGAAGCCACTGCTGCAGTTCAAGAGAGCAAAGCAGCCCAGTCCGAAGAGGCGAAGAGTTCTTCGTAAGTTGGCTTTTGCTTTTTCTTCGCTCAGTCTAGACCGTACTGATAGGTTCAGAATGGGCAGGCGTCATTCTTTGAACTGGCTAATCTGTGCTATGGAAGCGATTATCAAGCAAGCTGCAATAGTGATAACAAAAGGCATCTGGGGCGAGGCAGCATACAAAACTCCACCAGCGTAAGGCGCCAGAATACTCGTCACCTGAGCCGTCGTCTGAACCACTGAAATCCACCGAGCCCTCGAAGGCATAGGAGCAATAGCACCTACAGTGGCGCCGATGAAAGCCCACATAGGAAAAGATGCACCCCTGAAAAACGAAGATAGCACAAGGAGAGAAAAATTGTTAACAGAGACGAAGATACCCAACGCAAAAGCCACGAGCACCATCGAAACCGAGACAGCCATTGCTTTACCATGCTTATCGCCGATCTTGCCTAAAGCCAGAGATAGGATCGAGCCCCCAAAATACGTGAAAGACCCCAAAACTCCGATCTGAGCCACGTCATAATGGTACACATCGCTCAAGAACTGCGTAACCAACGGAAACACGAGGGCGAGGAAAAACATCACAGCAGCAAACAACACCGAAAGAAAAACAATGCTACGTCGCTTGAAAACCCTCTCCTCAGATGCTGCAGGCTCCGCAGCGACAGCCGAAGGCGCAGTCGTCGCCCGCTGACTACTAATCCGAGTAAGAGCAACCAAAGTAACAAAATAAAAAGCAGTCGTTAAAAAGAAGACAAACTTCATACCCACCGTCTCCGTCAGAAAACCCGACACGGTAGGAGCGAACGTGTAGCCAATCCCCCAAGCCTAAGCCATCATCGAAAACGTGGAATCCATCCGCCGCCTATCAGAACATCCCGCAATGTAGGCACTTCCAGCAGGCCCCGAAATCAAGAATCCGTAGAAGAACATGGCTGGCGTCAACTGCACCCAATCCGACGCAAAAGCGAAGAATAGCGGAACGGGCGTCCAAATAATCCAGCCCAATAGAAGAATCTTCTTACGATCATACTTGTCAGCCAAAAAACCGCCTGGAATGATGGTTACTGCCGAAGCTATGGTCAAGACTGAGAAGAGAAAACCCACGTCCTCGGGCGTAGCGTTCAGGTTCCTAATGAATATGGGAAGAAGGTAAATCGTGAGCCCATCGCCGAAAGAGGCGAGAAGGTTCGAGACGAACAGAATCTTCAAGTCGCGGTTCAGGGAGTGAAATGGAAAAGCCTGCTGAAACAGAGCCCGCATCCGCACAGGCATCACTGACACCACATGCTCCTACCTTTCCCAACTGACAAACCAGAAGGCGCTGAAAAACCTTGCTACGAAGAAACTTGCCCTCAACCCTTCAGGAGCAGCATCGCGATGATGCCAAACAAGAAGAACACAGCCTTAACGATGGAATTCTTAACGTTAGTTTCCTTGTGCAACTCGGGAATAAGGTCAGTAGTAGCGATGTAGATGAAACTGCCCCCTGTGAAAGCAAGAATGTTGTCTACGCGCGCGTTCCGACGAGAGGAAACTCGCGGCGATAGCTACCCCATCGATGAAGTTGTGAACTCCGTCGCCCAAAAGGTTCAGATACGCAAAAGTATGGACTGGACATGTCCTCTCATGGCAATGACGCTACAAGCTCTCTCAGGAAGGTGACCGTGAAGAATTCATGCGGAAGGTGGAAGCAAAATCCAGGGTTAAAGTGGTGTTGCTGCAGGAAAGCGAAGGACACCAACTGAGCTGAGGACCTTGAAGATAAAAAAGGGGCTACGGAAATTTGAGGGAAAAAGCCATCGAAGACATGATTCATGCGGGAGTTGCCTTAGAGCCAGAGGACCCAGACTACGACTCCAACGAAAGCTAGCAGTGTGATTAGTACCACGAAGATGATGACGGCGAATATGCTGATGGCCAGGGCTTTTAGCCAGCCGCAGTCGAAGAAGTGTTTTACCAAGGCGAGCCAGATGATTAGTTGAATGATTGCGCCCACTAAGCCACCTACTAAAATTCCGAGGAGAACTCCGACGACGGTGCCGAGGATGACAATCCAGACGGCGTCGATGAGCTTTGCCTTTTCTTTTCCCACGAGACCTCTGCCCGACAACCAGAGAACGGGTGAGATCACGATGATGTTTACGGCTACGCCTATCAAGAACGTGATTAAGTCAAAAGCCAAGCTTCAAACCTCCAAACATCGAAAATACATTCAAGAAATTCCTTTATAACACTTACGTGCGTTGGTTCATGACAACATGATTGTACGATTTCAGTAGCGGGCTGAGTGGGATTTGCGCCCTATACCAAATAGACATTCTCTTGCAGTTCCCTTCTCTTTCATCCAATCAGTCATGCGAAATGCAGTTCTCAACAAACACCACGCTATAATTATCGAGTTTGCGTCGATGCACTTGCGCTGCGCAGGGTTCCAACCACTGGAAACTTCTTCAGGGCGTCTGCGCTATGAGGAGCCTGCTCTAAGGCAACAGTCAAGTCCAAGCCTGCACCGTGTAGGACTTGGTGGGTCCCATCTTTCCAGAGAAAACTAGCCGATACATCGTACACCTTTCCCTCGTAACCTACATACGCTGGTTTTCCTTTTTTCCCATCGTAGTGAGCAAGCTCTTCTTCAGTGAATTGCTTCATCCTTCTGGTCCCTCTGGGTCATATTCGATGGTCCATTACTAGACAAACATGCAGTCTAGTAGCATCATTATGACGAATCCGGCGACGAGGCCAAAGGTTGCTTCTCTCTCATAACCTTTCCTGTGGCTTTCAGGTATGATCTCATCGCTGACGACGAAAATCATCGCGCCCGCGGCAAAGGCAAGAGCCCACGGCAAGATCGGGTGGAAAATGGACACCAGCGCAACACCCAACACGCCCCCAACGGGTTCGATTAGCCCTGTCAAGGTTCCATACCAGAGGCACCTACGTCTGCTATATCCTTCTCTTAACAAGGGCATTGCAACTGCGAGGCCTTCGGGCATATTTTGAAGCCCTATAGCCATGGCGACCACAATGCCTGCTGCTACGTCTCCGCTACCGAAGCTTACTCCAACAGCCAATCCTTCTGGAAAGTTGTGAATGGTGATAGCTAGTGCAAACAGCCAGACTCGTGAGAGTCCTGAAGAAGGTCCTTCAGCACCTAGCGCTGGGTGAAAATGAGGAATGAAGCGGTCTGCCAGATGTAGAACAACCGCTCCCAGAATGATTCCAAGAACCACAACCCATACACCGCCTAAGTCTATAGCGGGGACTAAAAGACTGAAAAAAGTTGCCGCCAGCATAATGCCCGCAGAGAACCCAAGCATGACATCCAGCAACCTGTCTGAAACCTTTCTAGTAAACAACACGGGCAGGGCGCCGGCGCCAGTGGCTAGACCTGCAAGCAAGCTTGCTACTGAACCGAGCCAGACTACTTCTAAGCTCATGCCTAACACTTGAGTCCTATGCAATATATGTCTAGTTGGGAAAAAATGGGGGAGAGCAAAAGCTCTATTTAAGGAATTTCGAGACAAACGGTGAATTCTCGCCTCTGCGCATGAAGTGTCCGGATGGTCCTTCGCCCAGGAATTCAGAGAACCAAGACTCGTGCTCGATCTCTTCGTTGAGTATCGATTGAGCCAGATCGTAGGTTCGATGGTCTTTGCCAGCGGTCATGTTGCAGATGTGCGTGTATCCCCGCACGGCGCATCTTTCGGCTTCAACCAAGACTTTCAGAATTGCCTTGACGTCGGTTGGGTCTTTTGGCAGTTTAGCTGGGGGACAGGCTGAGGCGTCGTGGAAGGTTTTCATGTTTTCTGGGAGTTTGCCTCCTAGTTCGTATATGCGTGGGACGAGGGCCTCGAAGTGGTTGCGGTCTTCGATGCGGGCTGCTTCTGCGATCTCCTTTATTCCCTCTCCTTATAGTCCTATCAGGTTAGCTCGAAGGATAGTGTAGTAGTAGTATGTTGTGAGTTCGGCTGCTGCGTTCTTGACCAGTAGGTCTACTAGTTGTTTGATGTTGATTCCGGCTTTTTTCACCATCTCTTGTGCTACTCTAGCCATGTTATCACCTCCGTTCACAGTGGTTCAAATCTAGTATCGGATAATAGTTATTATTATTTAAGCCTTGCTATTTGTTAGAAAACATTATAAGCGCGACATCCGTTATTGACATCTATGGAAGCTGAACGACTCGTAGCGAAGCTTCGTAAAAGTGGCTACAAGGTCACGCCGCAACGTTTAGCAATCTGTGAGGCTATCCTTTCAAGCCGAGAGCACCCAACAGCTGACCAGATATACGAGAAAGTGAGGAAGAAGCACCCGACGATGAGCTTGGCTACTGTATATCAAACGTTGCATCTCCTCTCAGAGATCGGGCTCCTACAAGAACTTGGGTTCAGTAACTGCATCTCAAGGTACGACCCAAATACCTCTCCTCATATTAACATCGTGTGTGGAAAATGTGGAAAAATCCAAGATTACAGAACCGAGAGCGTTGGGAAGCTCTGGACTCAGATAGTTGAAGAACTCGGATTCCAGCCTATTGGACAACGCATAGACATCTATAGGTACTGTGACCGATGCGCGAAAACCAAAACATAGGGAGCGAACGTGGACAAGGCATGCTACGGAGTTCAGCGGTAGCGGGCGGGGTGGGATTTGAACCCACGACCACAGGCTTAGGGGGCCTGCGCCCTATCCGTACTAGGCTACCCGCCCAGCCCCTTTTTTCATTAAGCTCTCAAACGCTATTAACCGTAACGCTTAACCAAGCAGCCACAGTAATGCTTGAGCTAGAGAATCAAGCGAACCTTTTAAATCGGAAAACCACCTAATAGTAAGACGAGAAAAATCAACGGAGAAAAACGTGTTGAGCGAACCCAAAACCCTCCGAACCCTGAGAACGCTTCCCCGAGACAAGGCTTTTTACTTCTTCACGTCGATAGGAAACTACACTGGAGAAAGTGCCGCGTCTTTAGAAGAGTTTGTCAAGAAAACTCTAGAAGTAAACGTCAGATCCTTGGAATTTCACCTTTACCGCGGCGATTTCGAAAAGTGGATGGCTGAAACTCTCGAAGACAACGTTCTGGCTGGCAAGGTAAAACAGCTTAAGGATGTTAAAGCCATAGGGATGGAC
>CAZPDY010000084.1:0-5716 GCA_964585455.1 uncultured Candidatus Bathyarchaeia archaeon
CTGCTACGTCTTGGCGTATTGGTTTTCCCTCGATCAAAGAGCACAACAGAATCGTCATCGTGACGCCCGCACTCGGTCCATCGACGCCATAAGCTTGAGCAAAATCTATGTGAGTGAAATAGTCCTGGGCGATATCCACACCATACTTCTGCAAGATAACGCTTCTTACTTTTGCGACGCTGTCGATGATAAATCGCTCTTTTCCGCCCTTCGCGATCCCTGTTACCTTGTAATATCCATGCAGGTGGTTGCTGTTTCCGTCGTCACGTTTCTCCAAGAACCCCTTGACGGTCAGCACGTTACCCGTCATCTCACCGCTGAAAAGGTCAGACACGACGGCTAAGCCGTATATTTGACCAAGCCTTGCCCCTTCAGGCTTAATGTCAAGCAGCTGACCCCTCTCGCTTATTTGGTGTTCGAGGATTTGTTTCTGAATCGTCTTACAATGTTTCTCTATGGCTTCTCTCACGTGTTTTTTCTCCACGGTTCTGCAACCGTCGAGTATGGCTAGAGTCGCGGCTGTCTTCACTATAGAAATCATAGGTCGAAACCTCGTGGTTAAGCCGTCTCTCTTGTTGCTTCTTCTGCGTCCTTCGTCGACGATTTCTTCGCATGCTCCTCTGCTGAAGGGTGGAAGGTGGAACCGCGAGGCTTCCTGCGCGATGAATTGGACGTATCTGCGTCTGTTTTCCACGTTGCTGAGCATGTCGTTGTTCATCCTGACGACTTTGCCGTATCCGTAGATTCTGTCCATGAGAGCTGGATGCACTTGTCCGATGCTGTCGAAATTTCCAGCCCCCACGAGGAAGCACATGCAAGGCACTGGTTCTGTGGAAACCGCCATCGCAGCCGTGTTGCCCTCGTCCCAGCGACTTCTAAGAGTGATGGGCAACTGTCCGTCTTCCAACACGGTTAACAGAGTCACTGCTTCGGTGGGCTTCAGGTTTTTAATCTCGTCTATGAAGAGGATGCCCAAATGCGCTCTATGGACGTCGCCTGCAGATACTCTTTGGTGTTCGGGCGTTCCCAAGCCGCCAGTCTGCAGCGGGTCCCATGCGATGCTGCCGAACAGCTGTGCAGAGCCATGCCCCGTTGCGTCGATGAAGGGAGCGTCTCTCTTGGCGTTGTCCACTATCAGCTTTGGCACTGTTGTGGCTTTGGCTCCTCCGATGCCTTTTGCGCCGCCCATGATTCCGAAGCGTCCTAAAACAACTACTAGTATCAAGAACATTAGCATCATGCCTGCGGGCAGAAAGGTCGTAGTGCCTATGGAAACGAAACTGTCCAGGATGTACTTAGTGAAGTCGCCGCTGTAAGCCTCTTGAACAGGAAGCCCGAAAGCAGACGCAGCGTTAGTGTCCCATTGAAGCTTCTGCTGCCACAAGTAATAGAAGCCCGCAAACAGAAAAACGGAAGCCACCGTAATCATCAGATAAGTCAGAGCCTTAATACCCACCCTCTGGAGAAACAGCTTCTTAGTCTCTTTCAGTTTTTCCTTGAAAATTATCTTCTTCCCATCGCCCGCTGGGTTAGACGAAATTTTTGGTTCACTGGGAATTATGTCGTTTTGCCAGCAGATAACGTCTTGGAGCATTATCTTGTGCTTCTTGTACAACTCCGTTAGATGTGCAGCGAGTGCTCTGCCGATGAGAGATTTTCCCGTTCCCGGGTCTCCCAACAGGAGAAGGTAAGGACCAGGAGGAACAGTCTTCGTGACGCCGGGTTTCTCCTTGTTCGGGTCTTTCCACGCTTCGTACCACTTTTCTTGCTCGAGATGCTTGAGTTTGTGGACCCATTCTTCGAGACACAGGTAACACTCGTTCAGGGCACGTTCTTGCCCGATGACCCAGTCGAGAAGGTTCTCGGAGACTGGATAGTCCTCGGTGGACTTGAAGGTTTTCCAGTTCCACTTCTTTCCACGGATGATTGCTGTTTCTTCTCCGAAATAAGCCACTATTCTCCCTTCCGTGCTCTTTAATGGTGTAAGACGGACTTCACTACGGAAAGTATGTCGCTAGTCTTAATATACACCTTATTTTACATCCGTTCATATGTCCCCTTCGGGAATATATCCCTGGGAATTTGGGGTTCGGATGCTTACTTCTAATCAATATTTCGGGTTCAGAAGTATAAAATAGAGGCAGACCCGAACTAAACTTCAGTTCAGATTCAGAATAAGAATAAAGAATGTTGGGGAAGGCTTGTGGAAACGCTTGTAGAAACCTCTCAAAGGGTCGTCAAACTCTACGATGAGAACACCGGAGCATGGAAATTCGTCAGAAAAGACAAAGGACCGATTAAATCTATAGAACTAATCGAAAGCATGCTCCAGAAACTCGGTCTATCTAAGAATGAGATTAGAGTCTACGTTTACCTTGCTCGCTCCAGGGAGCGAAAGGCAAGCGAGCTCTCCGATGCGCTCAGTCTTCACAGGACTGAGACTTACAGAATTTTGAGAGACTTGGAGAAAAGAGGCTTAGTGTCATCGGTTTTCGAGAAACCCTTGAAGTTCATCGCAACACCTTTCGAACGAGCGATAGAAGCCCTGATCGAGGCTAAGAAACTGAGAATCCAGCAGTTGGAAAGGAAGAAGAAAGACCTAATCAACATCTGGCTCTCACTTCCCCGGCCAGAAATGGAACATGAAAGAAAAGAAGTCTTCCAAGTCCTTGAAGGCGAAGAGCAGCTGGATTTCAAAGCAAATGAGATAATCCAAAACACGAAAAATGAGATAAACGTCTTTGCCTCAGAAGAAGACCTAGCTAGGCTGTACCATTCAGGGTTCATAGACAAGCTTGAGAAACTCTCAAAGAGGGACTTTACCGTGAAACTCCTGACAAACGATTCTCCGAAAAGCCGCTTCTTCGTTGATAAAATGAGGTTAGCAGATGCGAGATTCGCACATTCAGATGTTAAAGATGTTCCCACGTTTGTCTTAGCAGACAAGGAGCAACTCCTTCTAACAATCAGAAAAAACGGTGAGAATTCGGGTGAAAAAGCTAAGAGGTTGAAGATTGCAGCTCTGTGGACGAATTACGAGGCTTTTATCAAGGCTCTCGAGAAGCTGTTCTCAGAATTATGGAACGTCAAAGAACCTTTAGCCATCTCTCGTTCTTAGAAAACCAAATTCTGCCACAGTATTTGAAAGAATAAGTGTCGATTTTCATCGTTAAGTTGCGTCTTGTTCCGTTACACACAAATGAACATACTTCACGGAGACGTATTTTTCTTAAGTTGACTGGAGAAAAAGACGATGAAGCAGATTTTAAGAAGCAGGAAAGGTCTTAGCACAGTTGTTACTACGCTGATCATTCTAGTAGTCTCGGTGTTGCTTGCCACCGTGGTAACTTTTTACGCTATTAACGTGACCACTACGAGAGTTCAAGAAGAAAATTTGAGAATAACCAAAGCTCACATTTGGGTAAACAGCACTGTGGCGCAGGCTGCCTTCGTCATTTCGAACATTGGCGGTAGGGACACTCTTATCGACAAGATTCATGTGAGAGGTCAAGATATGGGCTGGACAGACTACACCGTATACTACAACAGAACGGCTACAGCGCCAACCACAGACTTAAACTATCTAAGCAACTTCACCGGTTACAGCACTGCCACTGCTGATTTGTCCCTGAAGTCAGGCGAATGCTTGACAATTTACATCGTAGACCCCGGCACCATATCCGTCGGAGATGTTGGAACCACGGCAAGCATGACTGTTTTCACCGCCAGCGCACAGTACAAGATAGAAGTCAACGTCGAATCCGCCAGTTAAACCAACCTCCTTTTCTTTTTTTCTATTTCTATTGATGTCACGTGGTCAACGAAATCCATAGTCAAAGGCTTCGTTTCCACACTAAAACAATGCTTAAGACCCATCTCCCCCGCGAGTGTAGTACGCAAATACACACAAATTGTCTTATCCTTTCGAACCAAACCCTTTTGCCGGAGAAAAACAAAATGAAGAGTCTTCTAAAAAGCAAGAAAGGGCTTAGTACAGTCGTAACAACGCTGATAATACTAGTGGTTTCAGTTTTGCTGGCAACCGTCGTCACTTACTACGCCATAAACATGACTACAACGAGAGTGCAAGAAGAGAACCTGAAGGTAACCAAAGGCCACATCTGGGCGAACAGCACTGTAGCGCAAGCCGCGTTTGTTCTGGTAAACATTGGCGGTAGGGACACTCTTATCGACAAGATTCATGTGAGAGGTCAAGATATGGGCTGGACAGACTACACCGTATACTACAACAGAACGGCTACAGCGCCAACCACAGACTTAAACTATCTAAGCAACTTCACCGGTTACAGCACTGCCACTGCTGATTTGTCCCTGAAGTCAGGCGAATGCTTGACAATTTACATCGTAGACCCCGGCACCATATCCGTCGGAGATGTTGGAACCACGGCAAGCATGACTGTTTTCACCGCCAGCGCACAGTACAAGATAGAAGTCAACGTCGAATCCGCCAGTTAAACCAACCTCCTTTTCTTTTTTTCTTTTCCCCTTTTTATAACCTAATTTTAGCGTTTCTGAATACATATGCTGCATTCTAATGTGTAGTACTGTTTTACACACAAATTATCTTATTGCATCCCAAATTAATCATGGGTTGAAGCTTCATCGTTACGGTTGCATGTGAGGGCATGTTGATTGCATCGCAAGAGGAGCAGGGCAGCGTTACGATTCTTTCTGTCTACACGAGCGACCGCACTGCCCGTTTCATTCCTCATGCTGTTTGTCTCCCTCACCATCATAGTGTCAGCAACCTACTACGTTTCTGTGACGAAAATTCAGGCGAAGGGACGGATACTCAACGTCGCCGTGGCTAAACAAAACATGCTCTCCTTTGAAGACTCCATAGGACTAGCGAAGTGGTCTCCAGGCACTTCAAGCATCTGCCACTTTGAAGACTCAGGGGGCATGTTCAAAACATACCCCACGGCGAAGACTCTGCTGGTTAACGTGACTGACAACAGCACATTCTACACAGTAGTTTTCAACAGTAGCGTAGGAAAAGCTGTCTTTGAGTTGCCGTCAGCTGAGATTGCCGTTTACACGTTTTACATGAAAGGCGACGAGAGAGCCATCATCAACCAAAGTGCTTTCACCTCGGCTCAACTCTACATGGCGCATGGGGCATCTTCGCCCGAGCTAACCCTCACCTACCGACCATTAGCTACCATGAGCGAAACAGGCTCTAGCCAAGGAAAACCCGTAAACACCCTTAGACTCTACATCATCAACCTGAACACGTCAACCACGCTAACGGCTCAGGGCGAATTCAACGTCAAAGCAACATGCGTGAACGTGACTTCAAACCTGCAAACCTACAATTTCTCCTACCCGATAACTTCCATCAGCGTTAACGCAGTCTTGGATGGAACAAACGACACTGTGGTGCTACCTGTGTCAAGTGGCTCAGATGGTGCTTTTGTGAGGGTCGAAACCCTCGTGTGCAATATCAAACTTGAAAGGATACAGGGAGGAGACTAACAGAGTGCCAGCGATAGCGTCTAGTTACATCTACGCCTTCTTCGCCTTAATCACAGTATCGAGCATTCTCATCTCTTCCTTCGCCGCCTACGCAACAACCCTACGAACCATCCCCGAAATGGAGCAGTTGGAGAACCTGCTACATCATGTAGCCTCGAGAGGCTTCGAGCTCGTGTCTTTGACTACCGCAACTAACTCAACATCTGAGGCAATCTTGCGC
>CAZPDY010000085.1:0-5710 GCA_964585455.1 uncultured Candidatus Bathyarchaeia archaeon
GTCGATGGGTTTAGGGACTCTAACCTTCGCTTTCAGAGCAAGCTGCAAGTTTTTGAATTCCTTCAACGCCCACGCAAAGACCAGAGATCGAGAATCACGCTTGATGCTTTTGAACCTGGTGTCGCCTTCGATGTACTGGATCTTGCCTTTCTTGAACTCAGCCGCGATCGTCAAGTAAATCTTGATGGCGAGCTCATTTCCCTCTCGATCCTTCCCCCAGTAAATCCTCGCCTCCTTTCCAGCCTTCACGACGCCGTAGATTTCGTCTATCACGCCTTTGTTCATGAAATCATATATGGTCATGAGGGTGGATTTGTCGAAAACTTCTTCCAAGACTTCGTATTCTTCGCTTCTCTTCTCCTTCACTCGTTGCTCTTCGTATCTTTTCTCTCTTCGCTCGAGTCTCTTCGCCACCCGTTTTCGATAGGACACCTTGAAGCTCTCCCGCTAGATTGTTAACAAGCCCTTCTTGCGAAGCATCTCAGCTTGGGCTCTGGTGTAGCGCCAGAAGACGTCGCCCCTCTTGTCTCTTTGAAAGTCCCAAGGCGAAACCAAAACTACGTCGCCTTCTCTAATCCAAACTCGCCTTTTCATTTTCCCCCGTATGCGGCAAAGGCGTTCATGTCCATCCTGACACTTTACCAGGATTCGATCGAAACCCAAGAGTTTTACAGCTATGCCTAAAACGTCGCCCTTGGCGGGCATGATTACGTTGCTTAGGGATTCTTCAGTTAGCACTTTCTTTTTGCCCAAACAGCCACCTCGAAATCGTTCTGTTTTGCTTCTTAAAGAGGCAGGTGTTGCTTAAATATATTCTATCCAGAGTTCGCCTTTTCTAGCGAAGGCTCAAAGGCGAAAAAATACTAAAGAGATAGCTGGAACTTCTCTACAATCTCACTATCTGGGCATGAGGGACTCCTTCAATCTCCATAACAGCATCTCGATGCACCAAGCCATTCTTTATGGCCGTTTCCACTATACTTCGCCCAACCATGTTCACGATGCTTGACTGTTGGATGAGGTCGACTGCTTCTTCGAGGCTCACCAAAGAGCCCTTATAAAACTCTTCACTGACGCAGAAGACTATTTTTCCCTGCTTCAAGGTTTTACCTAGCATATCTGCATCGCACATTGCCAAGAGGACACATTCGCCCCATCTTCGCAGGTTTACGTAGATGTCCAAATCCTTTTTGGCTTCTGCGAGTCTATACGGTTTTGACTGACGATTTGGCGCCGCATGCCTCACATACTAAAAAGAAGAGACGCCTCTCTTTTACGATTTTCGTGTCTGGACGCTTACAGACGGGGCATATCACAAAGTTCTCTGTGTAAATGTTCACCAAGCGTTCAAGAGTGTCATGGGGAAATTTGCCCTGAAAGTTGGCTCGTGCTTCTTCTATGGTGCCAGCAGTAGCCATCTCATTCGTCAGAAACTTCATCAAATGGCGCGGGTCACGATTCAACGCCTCAGCAATCTCCCTAAAGTTGTGGACAATCGTGCGCATGCCGATCACAGTGGAGCGCACTTTAGGGATTTCAAAGCGTTCGCCAGTGCCCTTTTCCCGGGGAAGCTTTGATCGGGCACGTTCCAGAAGTTCTTTGTAGTCTTTCATCTTAAACGCCTTCACGTTCAGCTTAAGGAGAAGAAAACGATGTTTAAAAGCTTTTAACAACCTTAAAGTCAATAGTTCTAGTTCGAGGAGTGTTCTGTGGGTCACGTGTATCTCTACACAGGTACTGGGGGTGGAAAGACGGCTAGCGCCTTGGGCTTGGCTCTACGCTCAGTTGGTCACCGTCACACCGTCGTTATTATTCAGTTCTTGAAGTGGTGGAAGAACACTGGCGAATACAAAATACGAAACATGCTTAAACCATACTACGAAATCTACCAGTTCGGACGCAGAGGATGGCATGGACTGGAGAACCTAGACGAGAGAGACCGCAAACTCGCGAAAGAAGGGCTCGCTTTCGCGAAGAAAATCGTTAAGGAAAAGAAGCCACACCTGCTCGTTCTAGACGAGGTTAATTTGGCGATTTACTGTAAACTCTTAACCATAGGCGAGGTTATCGCTTTTCTCGACACGGCGCCTAAGAGGACAAACGTCGTTTTGACTGGTCGGTTTGCGCCGAGAGAACTGTTTGACAGGGCAGACTTTGTAAACGAGATTTTGGACATCAAATACCCAGGAGAACTGGTTTCTACGAAGGGTATCCAATACTGAAGAGGAGAAGCTGGAACACCAACCAAACTACATGACCCCTCTTTCAAAAGCTTAAAGACGTAGTTTCGAGAATTCCTTATCCCTCGTCTGTTGGTGCAGAGGCTTGACGGATTCTTACACGCATCCTTATATCCCCAACTCGAAGCCAGAAATCAAGAAAGCGATGATGAAAGAAATCGGCATAAAAAACATCGACGAACTGTATTCCGACGTCCCCGAACGATTCATGCTAAAACACAGGTTAAACCTCCCACCTCCCACGTCTGAATACGAAGTCAAGCTCCACGTGGAGGCGCTGCTGGCTAAGAACAAGACCAGCCGAAATATGCCCGTCTTCTTGGGCGCCGGATGCTGGCCGCACTACGTACCTGCAGTTGTTGAAAACATAACTCAACGGACTGAACTCCTAACGTCTTACACGCCCTACCAGCCAGAGATTTCCCAAGGCATGCTCCAAACACTTTTTGAGTACCAGAGCATGGTATGCGAACTTACGGGGATGGATGTGGCTAACAGCTCACTGTACGACTGGGCTTCAGCTTTGGGGGAAGCCGCGCGGATGTCTATGCGCCTAACCAGTCGCTCTGAGATTCTCGTCCCCCGGATTATTCATCCTGAACGCTACGCCACTCTGGAAACCTACATCGAGCCTGCAGGGATGGCTGCGCGAAAGGTGGATTATGAAGGAAAGACAGGCCAACTAAGCTTGGAAGATTTGGAAGCGAGAGTGTCTGAGAAGACGGCGGCTGTTTACGTTGAGAACCCTTCCTACTTGGGCTTTGTCGAAATGCAAGGCGAAGAAATTGCACGGATCGCTCATGACCATGGAGCCTTGTTCGTCGTCGGTGTTGACCCCGTCTCGCTTGGGCTCCTTGAACCACCGGGAGACTATGGTGCTGACATCGTTATTGGAGAAGGTCAACCTTTTGGGAACTCGATGAATTTTGGCGGACCCTTACTAGGAGTTTTCGCATGCCGAGGCGACGTGTAGACGGTTCGGCAGATGCCTGGGAGAATCATAGGCATGACGACCACGCAAGATGGTGGCAGTAGAGGCTTCTGTATGGTGCTTCAGACTCGGGAGCAGCACATTCGGAGGCAAAAAGCCACGTCTAACATCTGCACCAACGAGTCCCTATGCGCTGTCGCCTCTGCTGTTTATCTGACGTTGCTCGGACCAAACGGGTTGAAGGAACTCGGCGAGGCTATCATGTTGAAGTCGCACTATACTATGAAACGCTTGTCGGAAATAGAAGGTATAAGGGCACCTGTTTTCCAGTCTCCTCATTTTAAAGAATTCACCGTAAGCTTCGTCAGCGGAAGCGTTGCAAACATACATGAAAGACTGTTAGAACGTAACGTTCACGGCGGAAGGGACGTTTCAGAGGAGTATCCAGAACTCGGCGAAACAGCGTTATACTGCGTCACTGAAACGCATTCGAAAGAAGACATAGATGCCTTGGCAGATGCTTTGGAGGGCATTCTGCGAGGAGGTGGAAGCTGATGGCGGATTTCAGTCAAGCACGATGGAAAGAAGCCCTCGTCTTCGAGCACGGACATGAAGGTCGCAGAGGATACGTTGTGCCTAGGGTTGAAGATTCTGTTAGGCAGAGGGTAGGCGACGTACAAGCCTTGCTGCCCCCGAAGATGCGCCGTAAATCGCCTCCAGAGTTGCCCGAGCTTTCAGAGGTTGAAGTAGTTCGCCACTTCACGAGGCTTTCTCAGATGAACTACGGCGTAGACCTGGGACTCTACCCCCTGGGAAGTTGCACGATGAAGTATAACCCAAAGATAAACGACCTCTTAGCCAGCTCGCCCACTTTGACTCAACTTCATCCGTACCAAGACGAGAAGACTGTGCAAGGCGTATTGGAGGTTCTCTACACGTTGGGCAAGTGGCTGGCTGAAATTACAGGCACGCACGAAGTTTCGCTTCAACCCGCGGCAGGAGCCCACGGCGAATTCTTGGGCGCCTTGATAATGCGAGCCTACCACGAGTTCAACGGAAACCTCTCTAAACGAACTGAACTCATAGTGCCCGACTCTGCCCATGGCACCAACCCCGCGAGCGCCACGATGGCTGGCTTCAACGCGGTCATCGTACCCTCTGACGAGGCTGGATGCATAGACGTCGATGCTCTGAAAACAGCAGTGTCAAACCGAACAGCGGGCTTGATGCTGACGAACCCAAACACCCTGGGTATTTTTGAAGAAAACATCGAAGATATAGCAAGCATAGTTCACGACGCGGGTGGACTGCTGTACTACGACGGCGCAAACCTCAACGCTATCCTGGGCAAGGCTAGACCCGGCGACATGGGCTTCGACATAGTCCACCTCAACATCCATAAGACCTTCGGCACACCCCACGGCGGAGGCGGCCCCGGAGCGGGTCCAGTCGGTGTCTCTGAAGGGTTAGCAGAGTTTCTGCCCGTTCCCCGAATAGTTTTCGATGGCAAAAGCTATCATTTAGACTACGACAGACCTCACAGCGTCGGCAAGGTTAGAAGCTTCTACGGGAATGTGGCGGTTCTCCTCAGGGCTTATGCTTACATACTTAGCTTAGGCGCGGAGGGGTTGAAAGAAGCTGCGGAGGTTTCGGTGCTGAACGCCAACTACTTAGTGAAGAAAATTAGGGAAATCGGTGCCTATGACTTGCCCTACGATGCTAAGAAACCGAGGAAGCATGAATGCGTCTTCAGCGCAAAACCGCTTCATGAGAAAGGAATAAGAGCGGTAGATGTTTCTAAGAGACTCCTCGACTATGGAATCCACGCGCCTACGACTTATTTTCCGTTGATTGTGGAGGAGGCTCTGATGATTGAACCCACAGAATCCTTCGAGAAAGAGGAGCTCGACCGCTTCGTCAAAGCCATGCGAAGAATCGCCCAAGAAGCCAAGGTTAATCCAGAATTAGTCTTGAAGGCGCCCCAAAACACCGCAGTGCCACGATTGGACGAGGTGAAAGCCTCGCACCCCAGAACCATGGTGCTAAGCTGGAAAATGCATAAGAAAGCCCTCAACGCACCTTGAAGAGGGTAATCTTTTTAGACGGAAGAAACTTTCATCATTAGAAAATCGAAG
This sequence comes from uncultured Candidatus Bathyarchaeia archaeon, assembly GCA_964585455.1. Classification (GTDB taxonomy): domain Archaea; phylum Thermoproteota; class Bathyarchaeia; order Bathyarchaeales; family SOJC01; genus CAYGVX01. Next base: position 5,307 of record CAZPDY010000085.1, read on the forward strand.
GAATGTAGATGGCAGAGTTGGAAGACAGAGTTCGTGAAGCCGTGGGTAACGTTCAAGACCCAGAAACAGGGTTGACGTTTGCCCAGATGAACATGATAACCAACGTAGAAGAGCAGAAGCCGGGAGTGTTCAAGATAGACTTCGTGCCCACGAGCCCCTTATGCCCCATAGCCTTCAAACTAGCTGCAGACATCAAGGCAGCCGCGCTGACGGTGAAAGGCGTCAAGAAAGCCCTCGTTTACTGCCACGGCCACACTATGGAAGAGGTCATAAACAAGAGTGTCAACAAGTAACCTGCTTTGGCATACTCTTCATTAGGGAACGTGAGGGAGGGAGAAAGGAGAAACAGAAAATGCCATCTCACGGTTATTGTTTGTTCACGTTCCCCAAGTTATACCGAGGGG
>CAZPDY010000086.1:0-5666 GCA_964585455.1 uncultured Candidatus Bathyarchaeia archaeon
ATCAACCAACTTGCGAAACTAATGAAAGAGGAAAACCTGGAAAGAGCCTTAGTAGTCACGAGTGGACGCTACACGCAAGCAGCCAAAACGAACGCGCGAAAGAAGAAGATAGAGCTGATTCCACGGATTTTTCCGATCTTCGACATTTTTGACCAAAAGTTAGTACCGAGACACGAAATCTTACCACAGGAGGGAAGAGAGAAACTACTAGCCCAGTATCGTGTTCAGCCCTATCAGCTACCTAGAATAAAAACTTCCGACCCAGCAGTGAAAGCCATAGGCGCAAGAGCAGGCGACATCGTAAAAATCATTCGAGACAGCGCCACAGCTGGGAAATACGTTGCTTACAGGTACGTAGTCGAAGGCTAACTCCAGCGTTTTTTCCCAGCATCCCCGATAAACCCTTCTTAACCGAAACGTATATCAGACAAGATTCTGCACTATCGCCAGCCACGAGAAATTCGGAGTGACAAGAGTGACTATAAAGGCTGTTGTCTTCGACCTCGATGGAACCCTCGCCGAGTTCAACCTCGACTACAAAGCCGTAAGAGCCGAAGTCATGCAGTTCCTCATAAACCAAGGATTGCCCGCTTCAGTGTTTTCTGTAAACGAAAGCATCTTCGAGATGTTGAAGAAAGCAAAAATCTACATGGCAAATAACGGCAAGAAAGAGCAGGAATTCTCTGAGGTTCAAAGAAGCGTCTTTTCCATAGCCCGTAGACGTGAGCTCAAAGCTGCCCGCGAAACTTCCCTCATGCCGGGTGTGTCTGAAACTCTCAAGACTTTGAAGAAGATGGGTCTGAAGTTAGCTATCTTCACGATTAACAGCAAGAAATCCACAGATTACATCCTAGACAACTTTCGCCTCAAACGATTTTTCGACGCAATTGTCGCGCGAGAAGCCGTTTCACGGGTGAAACCCGACCCATCGCATCTCTCCGCTGCCTTGGAAGCCTTGACCATTACTTGCGACGAAGCCATCGTCGTGGGCGACAGTGTCGTCGATATGGGAAGTGGTAAAATGTTGAAGGTAATGGCTGCGGGAATGGCGACGGACAACGAGGAAGTTAAGAAACTGAACCATGCGGGGGCTACGCACATTATTAAGTCGATTACCGAGTTACCAACATTGATAACCGAATTGAACAAAACAAGCCTTAGAGCTGCTGAGCCTCGTACTTGAAGCCGTGAGTCGCAACCAAAACGCTTAATTCGAAACATTTTGCTCAATAAGTAACTCCATCAAGGAGAGAGTAAAGTGCCCAAGGTAATAGTCTGCCTCAAACAAGCCATCGACGTCAGCCAATTGAAAGCAGACCCGTCCACAAGGCGACTAGTAACAGCTGGAGTGCCACGGAAAATCAGTGATTTTGACAAGAACGCATTGGAGGAAGCCGTTCGTCTTAAGGAAAAGCTCGGCGGCGAAGTCTTGACAGTCACCGTGAGCGCTGAAGACGCGAAGACTTCGATTCGCGAAGCCTTGGCGATGGGAGCCGACAGAGGGTACGTCGTAACAGAAGAGGCTTTGCAGAACTCCGATACCCTTGTCACTTCTCTCGTGTTAGCCGAGGCGATAAAGAAAATCGGTCAATTCGACCTTATACTCTGTGGCGAGGCGTCCATTGACGGTTTTTCGGCGCAGGTTGGACCCCGCCTCGCTGAGATTCTGAACTTTCCTGTAATCACGTATGCTCGCCAAATTAGCTTAGAAGGCACTACGCTTACCGTCGAGAGATTTCTTGAAGACCGTTATGAGACGGTGAGGGCCACTACTCCAGCCGTCGTTACTGTGACGAAGGAAATCAACGAGCCGCGGATTCCTTCACTCATGGCGATAATGAAAGCGTCTAAGAAGGAGATAGTGTTCTGGAAGCTGGTAGACATCAATATTTCGCCAGAGCATGTTGGGGAGGCAGGTTCAGGCGTAAGAATCATTGAAGTGTTGGCACCGAAGGTGGAGCGGAAAAAAATCGTCATTAAGGGAGAAACTCCAGCCGAAATCGCCGATCAGCTGGTGAAAGCGCTCATCCAAGAAGGTGTCGCGGGAAGGTAAGGGGTCTATGAGTGAACACAAGGGAGTCTGGGTTTTTTCAGAGAACTATGATCTTATGGTGGAACTGTTGGCTGGCGGAACCCCGTTGGCGATGGGTCTTAAGAGTGAACTCGCAGCAGTTCTTCTCGGAATGGGGATTGAAAACAAAGCCAATGAAGTGATTAAGCATGGGGCTGACAGAGTTTTCGTGGTCGACCACCCGCGCTTAAGAGAATTCCAAATCGAAGCCTATCTGAATGCATTAACAAGACTCGCTAAAAGCAACAAGCCCGAAATAATCCTCATCGGGTCTACCAAGAATGGGAAGGAACTGGCTTCCCGCCTTGCCACGAGACTTCAAGCAGGATGCACGCCCGACTGTAGCCAACTGTCCATCAACGAAAAAGGACAGCTCGTGACCAAGAGAATCGTGTACAGTGGAACCGCCCTCGTAACAGCCTCGTACCGCAAGAAACCTCAGATCGCAACTGTCCCCCTTAGAACGTTCGAGAAGCTCGAACCCAAGGAAAGAAAGGGCGAAGTGGTGAAAGCCTCCGTCGAGTTCGAGGAGCCGAAGCTAGAGATCGTGGGCGTCAATAAGATTGAAGTGGCCGACGTGAGAATCGAAGAGGCACGGATAGTCGTGTGCGGTGGAAGGGGAATCGAGAAAAAAGAAGACTTCAAACCCCTCGAAGAACTCGCCCAAACTCTCGGCGGTCAAGTGGGCAACACTAGGCCATTGGCTGAAGACCGAAAATGGTTCACAGGCTGGGTGGGCTTGTCAGGGAAGAAGATTAAACCCACGCTTTACATCGGATGCGGCATCAGCGGCATGATTCAACACGTGGCGGGAATGCGGGATTCGCAAGTGGTTGTTGCCATAAACAAGGACCCTGAGGCAGCCATCTTCGAAGTGGCTGACTACGTGGTCATCGGAGACTTGTATGAACTCGTGCCAGCAATCGTGGAAGCACTGAAGAAGACACTGAGCTAACTTGAACGAGGACGTCAGAAAAAGGGGAAAGAAAGGGCGTTACTTGTACGCTATGTATTCTTTTCCCAGCAGCTCTCGAGCTATAACAACCCGCTGGATGTTTGTTGCTCCTTCTGCGCCGACGCAATAGGACATTATACCCCTCAGTCCCATCTCCACGGGGCACTCTTTCGTGTAACCGTAGGCGCCGAACCAAAGCATGACGTGCTTAAAAGCGTCGAAGGCAAAGTGTGGCGTCTTTAGTTTGCATGCTGCAATCATCTGTGAAACCTCGAGCGGCGTGAACCGTTTGTCCATGTACCGTCTGTCCATCATCCAAGCGGTGCGGTAAACGAGCGACCGAAGGGCTTCGAGCTCTGCCCAGTCGTCTGCAAGCTCGAAATGTATGCCCTCGAACTTGCCGATGGGTCTCCCGAAGGCTCGACGTTCCTTGACGTACTCCATCCCCAAATCTAGAGCACGTTTCGCAGCGCCGAGGCATACCGCGCCGATCAGGATACGGGCGGCGTCGAATCCCTCCATAGTCATGTAGAAACCCTTGTCCACTTCGCCCAGAAGATAGCTCTCGGGCAACTTCACGTTCTTCATCACGAATCCCCCGGTGGAAATCGCCATTCTTCCCATGTCCTCGAAACGTTTGTTAATCTCTACCCCCGGTGCATTCATCGGCAAGTAGAACCCTGTCAGACCACGGTGGGCAGCATCTGGCGGGGCAGGCGAGGTTCTTGCGTTGACGAAGTATCCCCCGCCCCATTTTTTGGCTTCTTCGGTGCCGCTGATGTAAGTTTTCTCGCCGTTGAGAATCCACTTGTCTCCTTCCTTCTTGGCAGTGGATTTGAAGCCGGCGACGTCTGAGCCTCCGCTGGCTTCGGTGGAGGCTATGCCTATGAAAACGTCTCCCTTGATGGCTTTGCGTATGACGAGTTCCCTCACTTCTTCGCTGCAGTACTTGTCGACGACGTATCCCCAGGAGGATTCGACGAGCCAGAAGACGGGGATTGCGATGCTGACGTCCGCGTAGCCCAGTTCTTCTGCGGCGATGCAAGCCGTGACCCAGTCGGCGCCAGTTCCTCCGTGTTCTTCGGGTGCAGTCATGATTAACAAGCCAAGCTCAGACATACTCCTAACTAGCTGTTGCGGTATCTCTCCCTTGGTGTCCATTTCTCGAATTTTTTCCAGAGGAATATGTTTTGCGCACCATTCTCGAAGTGCGTTGCGGAAGAGCTCTTGCTCTTCTGTGAAGCTGAAATCGACCATTTTCAAGTTCCCTCGAAGAGAGAATTGTTTCTGTGCCAAAGCATATAAGGGTTACCAGAACGGTTGCTGCCTAATAGAGGCTTGAACTAGCTTGTTTTTCTAACGAATTTTTCTGGAATAAAACTCGGGTTTAACTGAAGCCCCAATTTCTCCTGCTCGATTCCTAGAGCGAGTCCTAAGAGTTGGGTATAGTAGACAACTGGAACCGAAAGCTTGCCGCCCACAGTAGCTGCCGCATCCTTCTGCCTATCGTCGTACATCATGTGGCAATAGGGACACGTGTCAACAAACCCGTCCACACCATAGCCCTGAACAGCCTTCAACTTAGAACCCGCAAGACTTAGCGCTGCATCTTCGTGAGAGTAGAGTAAAGCTGCCCCGCAGCAGTCAAGCTTCTCAGAATAATCCAAAACCTCAGCTCCGAGCGCTTCCAGTAAAGCGTCCAATTTCTGTGGGTTCTCAGGGCAATCGGGGCGTCCGATTTCGCTGGGTCTGATTATTTGGCAGCCAGGGTGCGCGGCGAATCTCAAGTCCTTAAGTGGCGCTTTCACCTTAGCCTTAATGGCATCCACCTTGACTACGTCGTGGAGCAGGTCGATGACGTGCCAAACCTTGATTTCAGAAGGATACTTGAGTCCTTCTTCTCTGTGTAGTGCTTTCAGCTTCCCACGCGTCTCCTCGTCGTTGTCCATTCGATATTTTGTCTCGCTGAGCATGAAGTGGCACTCGTTGCAGGGCACTAGCAAATCCTTCAACCCAGCTTGACTTGCGAGAGCCAAGTTTCTTGCGGAAAGGTACATGGATGCAAGAGCGCTCACACTTCTAACAGGACCGCCACAGCAAGATGTTCCTTTCAAGTCCACGATTTCAACGTCGAAATGTGGCAAGACTTGTCTAACAGACATTTCGTAGGCGTATTGCTGTGTCGGAATCTTGCATCCCCAGTAGACTGCGACCTTCACCCCTTCTTATCCTCCCAAAACTTTCATGAACACTGCCTTAAACTTGTCATCTGCATACTGCATCCTCGGCAACCCAAGCTTCTCCCTGTTGAAGGGCTGCATGTTTCTAGAAGTGATTGTTTGTTCTTGCTGCATCAAGCCCGTCTCTAAGATTTGCGCCACGGCTTTCATGTACGCTTCGGGCACTTTGACTTCCCTTTCGACTGCCAAGTTTCTTAGGGCGATGATGGTGTCGTAGGGCGAAGCTTTCTGGGGGCATCTTTCGCGGCACTTCAAGCATGAAGCGCACGTCCAAATGATGTCTGAAGAGGCGAGTTCCTCCACGAAGCCCGAGTTAACTAGGAGAGTAATCTCGTGGGGCTTGAGCTCCAGAAGCTTAAGCGACGTGCAACCGCTCGTGCAACGCATGCACTGAAAGCAT
>CAZPDY010000087.1:0-5643 GCA_964585455.1 uncultured Candidatus Bathyarchaeia archaeon
AGAATGTGTAGCCGTTAAAGGGCGTTCTGGAAGTGGAAAAACAACGATGCTCAACTGCCTATCCATGTTCATCAAGCCAGAGCTAAAAATCGTAAGCGTAGAGGACACAGCGGAGCTCAATTTGCCTCATGAAAATTGGATTCCCTCCGTCGTGCGCAGTGGTTTTGGACATGAAGAAAAGGGTCCTGGCGCCATAACTTTGTTCGACCTTCTTAAAGCAGCGGTGCGTCAGCGTCCCGACTTCATAATTGTGGGGGAAGTGAGGGGAGAGGAAGCGTACACGTTATTCCAAGCCATGGCGACTGGTCACTTGGGTATGAGTACAATCCACGCCGAGTCCGTAGATTCTGTGGTGCATAGGCTGGAATCTGAGCCCATGAACATCCCGAAGCCTTTGCTGGTTATGATTGACGCCATCACGATTCAGGCGAGAACAGAAATTAACGGAAAACCTGCAAGACGAACTGTAGCAGTAACCGAAGTCACCGCTGTAGATCCTAAGACGAAAGAGCTCGTCATGAATGACGTGTTCAAGTGGGACCCCAGAAGCAACTCCTTCGAATACAGTGGGCACAGTCACATTCTGGAGAAAAACATGGAAAAGATGGGGATCACTGAAGAAGAGGTTCGCACTGAGTTGAAGAGAAGAGCAACCGTGTTGGAATGGATGTCCAAGAAAAACATCCGAAAGTACACCGAAGTCGCCAACGTCATTCGAGAATACTACGCAAACCCAGCCCGAATATACAGGAAAGCGAGGATGGGTGGTCAATGAGCTTAGTCCGTCTCAAGAAGGCTATGGGACGCGTTGTAAACAAAGTTCGTTCAGCAACCCTTTCTCTCATGAAACGTCCTGTCCAGTCAACAGGCAAAACTGAACCGGCAAAGTGGAAGCTCGAGGTTTTCGCCTATCGCCTCTTAGGAAAGAGAACGCATCGTGTTCTCCCTCTTTTCAAGGACATGGACACGGGCTTACACAAATCTGGGATGCGAATGAGTTTTAAGCCCTACGTAAGCCTCACCCTACTAACAAGCCTGCTTGTTACTGTTACTGTCATGCTTCTCGTTCCTTCAATACTCCTTCTCATTCTCCAGACACCGCTCTTTCCATCCCTTCTCTTTGGCTTAGGTGGTGGTTTACTGGCAGGCGCCTTAACCGTAATCGGTTTCTATCTCTATCCTCTTTATCGAGCGGACAGCGTTAAGCGAGACTTGGAGGACAGCATGGCTTTTACGAGTGGTTACTTGGCAATTTTGGCGGGTGCAGGCGCTCCTCCTGACAGCATGTTTCGTTCTCTCTCGAAGATTCCTCACAAGCTAGCCGTCGTTGACGAGTCTAGAACCATAGTTCGAGACGTGGAACTCTTCGGCGCAGACATAATCACAGCTTTGGAAAACGCGTCGAAACGTTCGTCCTCTGAGAAGTTCAAGGAACTGCTTGAAGGCTTCATAGCCACAGTCCATTCTGGAGGCGATTTAGTGTCATACTTGCTCCACAGGTCACGACAGAACATGAAGCACAAGCGAATTTCTTTGAGGAAGTTTTCAGACACACTTGGAGTGCTCTCAGAATTCTACGTAACGCTGCTCGTAGCTGGTCCACTCATTTTCGTCGTGATGCTCGCTGTTATGGCTATGCTCGGAGGCGCAGGGCTTGGGATACTTAACCCTGCTTTGTTGTTGATGCTTCTAACGTACATTGCCATACCCATCGGCTCGGTTATCTTTCTGGTAATCTTGGATGCTCTTACACCGCGGTGGTAAGAAGTGCCGAAGGTTGATAGGCGAGAGAAGAAAATCGCGTGGGCTGTCTCCATCAGCTTAGGCGTGATCATAATAATAACTGCGGTCCTGACGCTGACGGAAAAGCCGCTCTTCGAGGATTACCTTTTTTTCGCGGCAGTAATCGCCGTGTTTCCCTCAGCAGTTCTTGATTACGTGGAATACCGATGGAAGAAGTCGATAGACGAGCGCCTGCCAGACCTCTTCAGGAGTATCGTTCAGGCTCAGCAGACAGGTATGACTTTGCCTCAAGCTTTGGAAGAGGCTTCAAAACGGAATTATGGTTCGTTGACTGCAGAGTTGAAGAAAATGGTGAACCAGATGTCTTGGGGTTTGCCTTTTGAGGAGGCGCTTCAAGAGTTTGGCAAACGTGTCGATACCACTTTGGTGCGGAGAACCGTGCCCCTAATTATCGAGGCTAGCCGTTCTGGGGGGCGTGTGGAGAAGGTTTTTGCTCCGATGGGAAACTTCATTCAGACCACTCAGACTTTGGAGAAGGAGCGAAAAGCTCAGACGAGACCTTATATAGCGATAATCTACGTTGCCTTCTTCGTCTTCGTCTTCACCATAGTCTTACTCTACAAGACATTCTTCATAGCGATGGATGATTCGCCCGTGATAGGCTTATCTGCGTTGTCTTCCGAAGATGCATGGCGTACCTTCTTCCACATGAGCTTCATACAGGCGTTTTTCGGCGGTTTGGTCGCGGGAAAGATGGGTGAAGGAACCGTGAGCGCCGGGTTGAAACACAGCATAATCCTCATGGCGAGCGGGTACTTGGCCCTTAAACTGGTGGTCTGGTGGTAGCTGTGAAGCGATTCTTGAGGAATAAACGTGGAATCACTCCCGTCCTGAGCAACGTCTTATTGATGGTTGTGGCGGTTGCTGCCATGTCCTTAGCAGCCTCAGCAACATACGTGATAACTGATAATATGCGTCAGATTATGGGAGAACGCGTCATAGCAGAAGACGTGTGGTTCAACTCGAACCAAATCTCGATTTACCTCCGAAACACGGGGAAGGTTGCGTTTGAAGTGTCTTCGGTGTACGTCAACTTTACGAGCCAGTCGTTTTCACCACTCACGTTGGAAGTGGGAGAGCATGGTTGGTTGAATGTAACCTTCGGCTGGGAAGCCGGGGCTTTGTATCACATTAACGTGGTGACGAGTAGAGGGACGAAAATTGTGGACTATTATAAAGCACCTTCGTAGACTCGAACGTGACAGGCGTGGTGTGAGCAACGTCATAGTCGTAGTACTCAGCCTCGTCATCCTCGTCATAATAGCCTCAAACGTAATCTTGTGGAGTTACCAGATGAACCAGCTCGACTGGGAGAAGATGCAGGAAGACGTAGGAATCAGCGACGTAACGCTCGTAAACAGTTCTGCATGGTCTGCAGCGCAGAGCGAGTATGCGTTGCCCATCGGTAGCCGCACAAACGGTTACTACACCTTCACTACTGCCGTCGACGAATTCTACGAGTCTTTCCAAGAGGAAAATCAAACGATTATCCAACCAGAGTCTACTGGACAGTATGCAGAATGGGGCACAGCGTTTCCCACAGGAACGGCACATTGGGATTGCTGCGACGAGAACCCGCCAGACGACGACGGCTCATACGTCCGAACCACATCAACAAGCTGGCGGGAAGAAGCCTACAACTTAGAAGAACCAGACGACTATGGGAACATAACTTGGGTAAGGGTTTACGTGAGAGCGAGAATCAACAGCCTCGGCGCGTCCCAGTACATCAGAACACTAATCAGAACACACAGCGCAGACTACACGTCAGCAGACATAGCCCTGACCACTTCTTACCAAGACTTGTACACGCAGTACGATGCCAATCCCTTTACAGGCACATCGTGGGCTTGGGACGAAGTTAAGTCTCTGCAGGCAGGCGCCTCTGGAAGAACCTTCGGAACCAGATACACCAGGCTTACTGCTGTCTGGGTGGTCATAAACTACGTCAGACAACGCGCTGACACTATCGGAAGTTTCACCATAGACGTATCCACCTGTCCCATAGAGAACGTGAAGAGAGTGGAGATTCAGCTAAGATACAGAGCAAGCGACTCTGGGGAAAGATGGTACTTGAGGGCTTTCAACTGGACCTCTGGAGCCTACGGCGACAACGGCTTTAACTACACTGCGGGGCATCTCCCCACTGCAGGTTGGGATTACTACGCTGTGAACCTGACTGACCAGTGGCGAAGCTACGTTCGAGCAGATGGTCACATGAGCATACAACTCGTGGATGCGGGCGAAGATAGCAACCAGACAACCATCGACGTCGACTTCCTCGCCGTCAGAGTACTCACCGAGGGAATGCAGATTGCCCTACACAACAGGGGGACTTCAACATGCCACGTCGTCTCAATCTGGGTAACCAACACGACGCTGCATAAAAGATACAACGCAGACGTCTTCATCAGTTCAGGAGAACACTTGAATTACACTCGAATAGATATCGTTGTCCCGACGAGCCAATACCTCGTTAGGGTTGTGACTGAACGGGGCAATGCGGCTGTTTTTCCAGTAAGCTGAAAAAGCCTATTTTTCTTGCTTAATGCACTTGTTTTCTAAGGCTCTTATGGCTTCCTTCGGGTTCTTGGCTTCGACCAGTGCAATGTTGTAGAGTTTCGCCATCTTCTTCCCGTTTTCGGTGATCTTTGGAATCGCGATCAAACATGCAGTTTCAGGGGCGACATCGTAGATTTTTGCGAACAACGCTATGACCGGCTGCTCGGAGACGACGTCTTCGGGTGACGTTGCGAGGTCTATAACCATCATGCTCTTAGCCGCACCTTTCCGGAAAGCGGTGATGTCGAACATGTGGTTTGCACCCGACTTTCCTTTCAAGAAGCCCGGCGTTTCAACCTCGAATGCGTGGCTTTCCAAAAACTCTTTTATGGGCATCACGAGAATCCAGCCGAGCGAAGCTTCTTGTCTTGCTTCGTCGCTCAGTGTATACGAGTAAACGTTCTCGTAGATGGCGTCTTCAAAAGTGAAGTCCTTGTGGCAGTTTCGACAGAAATGGGAGGGGACTGGGATGTCGAAGCTTTTCTTGCAGTCAGCGCATGTGCACCATATTCCTGCCTTTCTGTGGTCAACCTCGGGTCTGGTGAGTTCTTTCCCGCATCTTGGGCAGACGAGTCTGTCTCCTTTTTTGAAGTGGTCTTCTGTGTCGATGTACCCGCAGGGGAGGTGTTCTATTAGAGCGCTCTTTCTGACGTTGAATGATTTGCAGTGGGGACAGTTGTAATGTATCGAAATCTTGGGAGAGTCGCAGTAGGGACAGAACAGGATTTTATCGTACAGTTCTCGCTTCAGAATCCCAGCTTTGCTTAGCTGAGTCAAGAAGCCCTCAACTTTCGTAGGACCCCCGAGAATCGCCTCGATAATTTGGTATCTGTAGCCATGATCTGGGTCAAAAGACGGGTCTAGTCTCGCGATTTCTCCGCTGAGAAATTTGCTTATGAACACTTGAACCAGATGGTCTCTGTATAATTCTGTTCTCTCAGTCTTCGAGGCTTTAGACATTGTCCCTACCCAAGTTTGGTTCTTCTCTATTACCACCCACTGTTAATTAGTTAGATTTGCTTCCTTCGTTCTTAAATATTTCCAGCAATCAGTTTTACGTTTTTCTAAAACTGACATGGTTGTGAGAAGACTTTTAAAACAGTGTGGAACCTTTTCATGTGCACACATTCTCGGAGGAGAAGCGGTTGTCCAAGAACACACGGATAGTCCGTTGTCCAAAATGCGGCTTCACCTTCGACATTAGTTATGGAAGAGCCTTCGCCTGTTCGGGGTGTCCCTCCCTCGTCCATTGTGAGAGCGTGAAATGCCCGAAGTGTA
>CAZPDY010000088.1:0-5636 GCA_964585455.1 uncultured Candidatus Bathyarchaeia archaeon
TCGCAGCAGAGCGCGGAATAAGCCTCGCAAAGACACCTCAAAAAGTCGATAAATTACCATGAGGCTAAAACCAAGGCATGGCTGTGACCAGTTTTCTGAACACTTTTACCCAGAACGAATAACTCCAATGCCCAAAGAATATTTAAGACAGCAGGAGAGAAAAAATGCCATTCCTCAACAGGCTGAAACAAGAATTCTCGTTCATCAAGGGCAACTACGCCGTCCTCGTCATAAGCTGGATATTGATAGATTTTGCCGGAGAACTTCCGGGAACTTATTATGCCCTCTACGTTCTCAAGTTGGGCGCAACCGAAACCATCCTCGGAATGATAGGTCTCTTTTCATTCTTAGCCTTAGCCTCTATGCAGTTTCCAGGGGGCTATCTGGCTGACAAGTTTGGCAGAAAGTGGCTGATTTCCACCATGACTTTCGGAGTGGCACTATCATTCATCTTCTATGCCCTAGCCCCTTCGTGGCACTTCATCCTAATCGGCGCAGTGTTGATGAACCTGTTTAACTCAACTTACCAGCCCGCGTTGATGGCTATGATCGCCGACTCGGTACCCTCGGAAAGGAGAGGGATGGGGTTCGGCATAATCACGCTTATAACGAGTGCTTCCACCACGCCTGGACCACTCGTCGCTGGTGTGTTGTACAACAATTTTGGCTTGGTTCAGGGTATGAGAATAGGCTACGGAATCGTAGTGGCTCTCTTCTTGACCGCGGCGGTTCTGAGACTGTTTCGGCTAAAAGAGACTGTGGTTAACACGGTTAAACCCAGGTTAAACGAGCTTCTGCAGAGTTACCCCACAGCCTTGAAGGAAAGCTTCGGCGTCTGGAAACACCTTCCCAAGTCGATGTTCTTCCTGTTCCTCTCCCTCGTCGTCATGACATTCGGGTTCGCCTCAGTGCAACTCTACTTCGTCGTGTATGCGGTGGAAGAACTCTTCATAGACGAGGCTCTCTGGCCCCTTATACTAACAGCCCTGTTCATCACGATGATTGCTTTGTCTATGCCCATAGGAAAGCTGGTGGACAAGCTGAACAGAAAACTACCTCTGCTGACGGCGTATGCGCTCTTTGGGGCTTCGATGTGGTTTTTTGTTAACGGAGACATTGCAATGCTCTTCGCCTCGCTGGTCCTTGTGGGAGTGGGGCAGGTAATGATGAACGCCGCCTTCAGCGCCCTACAAGCCGACTTGACACCGAGAGAGCAGCGGGGAAAGGTCAACGGTTTCACCAACTTCATGAACTTCATAATCATGGCATTCGGCAGTCTGCTGGGAGGGTTCATGTACGAACACGTTTCTCCACAGATGCCCTTCTTCCTAGCGATAGCCTGCGTTGTCCCATCCTTCGCACTGACACTTGCGCTTGTCCACGAACCAGAAAAAAGAGAAGAGTAGGCAGCAGAAGCTTAACAACTCTTTTATTCTCAAACACGTCTATCGAGATTAGTGAAAACAAGTCCTAGTGGACTTGGAAGGGTTAGAGGGTGTCTGAGAAAAAAGCTGCACTGACAACCATCAGATTGTTGATTACGGCAGTATTTACGGCGCTCGTCTGCATAGCGACAATGGTGCTCTCCACATACGTCCCACAAACTAGAGGATATTTTAACATCGGCGAAACCATGGTCTACATAACAGCCCTACTCTTCGGACCGTTCGTAGGCGCCTTCGCAGGAGGAGTGGGTTCAATGCTCGCAGACATACTCTTGGGCTACTACGTCTACGCGCCTGCTACGTTGGTGATAAAAGCGTTCGAAGGGTTCATCGTTGGCTTTCTGAGCAAGAAAACGCCTCAGTCGGGCTCCAGACTCCCATGGATATTCTTCACGCTAGGCATGGGCGGATTATCAGGAACCGTTTTAGGTTTTGTGGGTGCCTTGTATTACAGCGGGTCTATCGACCTCAGTCTAGGGCTTCCTTTTCTAGGGATGACCACGTACACGGTCTTTATTCCTGCACAGTTTTGGATAATCCCCGCTGCGCTCGTTGTTCTCTTAACCGAGGTTGTTGCGTTTGCTTTCGAGCCCAGGTTCGGGTGGATGGTACTCTCAACCTTAGCCGGAGGAGCAGTGATGGTTACTGGGTACTTTCTCTATCAACAGTTCTTTCTCGGGTACGCCGCCATATTCGAAGTGCCCTTCAACATTGCCCAAATGATGGTGGGGTTAATCATCGCAATCCCCGTTGTGAGAACTTTGTGGCGTTCTGTTCCCACAATGAGAGAGATAAGCTAGTCAGCCAGTCAGCCCACGAATAGGCATGCCTTAAAAACCCAAGAGGCTTAATGATTCTCAACAGAAAAAAGGGCGAACACAAATGAAGCTCCCCGCTGGGAAAGTTCCACCCAAAGTTCTCGAGGAAATAGTCTTCAACTACCTTGGTGCGAGACGCAAAGAAGTCGTCGTTGGACCGTCTTTTGGTCTAGACGGTGCCGTGATTGAAGTTGGAAACAAGTCGCTCGTGACTTCTATGGACCCGATTACTGGTGCATTGGAATGGATAGGATGGCTCGCGGTCAACGTTAACGCGAATGACGTAGCCACCTTCGGTGTGCAACCCGCCTTCTTCTCCTCATGCCTCCTACTTCCCGAGAGTGCGACAGAAAAGACCGCGGAAACCATCTGCAAACAGATAGACTTGGGTGCTAGAAAATTGGGCATGGCTGTGACGGGTGGGCATTCAGAAACCACTCCGAACCTCCCGTTTCCCATCGTCGTCGGCTGCTGCATGGGCGTAGCGGAGAAAGGACACTACGTCACCGCGAGAGGAGCCCAGGCGGACAACACGTTGATACTCACGAAATCAGCGGGAATGGAAGGCACGGCGATTCTGGCAGCAGACAGACACGCCATCCTAGCCAGAAAAATGGGAAAACCCCCTTTGAGAAGGGCTGAAGGCTTCTTCAACCACATTAGCGTAGTGAAAGAAGCCCTACTAGCCTTCGAAACGGGCTGCGTGACTGCTATGCATGACCCTACAGAAGGCGGAGTGGCTGGCGGAATACACGAAATGGCTGACGCCTCAAGAGTCGGATTCAAGGTTTTTGAGGAAAGAATACCCATCTCCGAAGAAACATCGAAGATATGCAGGTTCTTCCGAATCGACCCCTTGCAACTTATCGCGTCAGGAAGCTTGTTAATAGCTGTGGAGAAAGGCTCTGCCGACGAAGTGGTGGAAGTTTTAGCCAAGAACAACATAGACGCGACGGTTATCGGCGAGCTTTTGCGTTCTCCCAAAAAACGGCTGATAACGCACAAAGACGGCAAAGTCAAGACTTTAGTTAGACCTTTATCCGACCATCTTTGGCGGGCACTCGAGAAATAA
Organism: uncultured Candidatus Bathyarchaeia archaeon; assembly: GCA_964585455.1. GTDB lineage: Archaea > Thermoproteota > Bathyarchaeia > Bathyarchaeales > SOJC01 > CAYGVX01. The sequence goes on from CAZPDY010000088.1 coordinate 3,336, forward strand.
ACCAATCTAGCTAACGAAATTCCTCTTTCCTCAAGGCTTGCCTCGGTCTTCTTAACCTCTTAATCTTCTCTTGCAGCCTCTTGTAGATGAAGTAGTTCTTCAAGTTCCTGAAGATTTCAAACAGAATGTTCTCTTCATGAGTGTGAACGACGCTGAATTCTGGATCCAAAACGACTCTGTATCCCCTTGAGAGCATTTCGAGCGTCCAGTCATAGTCTTCTCCGCCGTATTTCCTCGTTTCTGGGATTGTGTACAACAGGCCTTCGTCGAAGGGGTATTCTTCCCATCTCGACTTTCGAATGATGCAGTTGATGGTGGAGACCCAGCTTATTCTCTGTATTCTTTCCTCAACCAAATAGAAGAGAGTTTTCCTGAACCCTTCGTCTGCGGGCAAGAAGAAACCGCTCACGCCTGCAACTTTTTCGTCTTCAAAGTGCCTCAGTCCCCTCTCCAGCCAACGCATGGAAATTGGAAACGAGTGCCCATTGGTGATGCACACCAAGTCTTCTTTGGCAGAAGCTACACCGAGGTTTGCTGAGTATGGGTGCGAGAACTCTTCATGCTTGAAGGTTATTAGTCTAGAAGAAGGATAGCTCTTCAAGCGCCTACTCACGTACTCTATTTCATTTTCACTCTCTGAATCCATGACAACCAGTATTTCAGACGGAGAGACGGTTTGACGCAGCAAGCTGTCTAACACGTCTTCGAATAGTTTTTCGCGACCTGCACTTCTGACGACTACTGAGACAAGCATTTCCATTCTATACCCGAGATTTAACACAGTTATTTCTAATAAAACAAGCTCTAACCTTTAGATTTAATGTTAAGCAGCAAGTTTTGGTACAGCACGATGACGGTGTAGAAGGCGTACGACAACATCAACTGTGGGTAACGAATACCGAATTTAAGCTCATTAGCAATCAACGACACGCTTTTCTTCAACGTCCAAACAATCGTCGGTCTGTAGTGGATGCAGTAGGGGTCGTAGGTGGAGAGCACGTTGTAGCCCTTCCTGCAAATCCACGACTTGATGTAAGCGTCTTCATACACGTGAAGGTTAGGAGGAATCCGAATGCCCTCAACTGCCTCATGCCGCACTAATAGGTCGTGCGTTCCACCTCTTTTTCCAAAAATCTTCATCGTAATCCTCTCAAACAACTTCAGGACGGTTACGTTCTTCAGCACCGACCAGACTTCCACGCCCCAGATTGCGCCCACGTCGGGTTTTATGAGTCTCCTAGCCTTCTTGAGCCAGTCGTTGCATAGGATGACATCGCTGTCGACGAACATGAACCATTCAGTCTCGACGAGCGCTAGGGCTTTCTGTCTAGCCATTCCTCGGGTTCCTTTCTCGCTGAGGAGAACCACGTTGTGGTATTTCTTGTCAAACTCTCTTATTATTTCCAACGTTTTGTCAGTTGAATGACCGTCCACCACGATGAGGCGGTTAACTAGAACGTTGTTGTATATGGAGTCTAAGCATTTCTTTAGGGTTTCCTCGCTGTTTTTCGTTAAGATAACAACGTCTACCTTCATCAGAGTGCTCAACTCAGACTCGTGGTGTTTGGCAATCGCTAAGTTCCTCTGAGTTAGCAAAAACCCTTATAACATTTATGCTTAAATAACCCACCAAACTAGCTTAAGAATAAAAACCCCTCAACGGAGCACATCGAATGAGGCTGTCGCCCTACAAGGTTCTCAGCTTGATCAAACGTTCCTTCGCCTTCAACAGACCACACCACGTGCAATGGATACTCACGAACCGCTGTAACTACCGTTGCAGAAGCTGTGACGTGTGGCGAGAACAAAAACCCATGGAAGAGCTTTCAACCGAGAGAGTGAAAGCGGGACTAAATGTTCTCCGCAAACTGGGAGTGATGGAAATCGTCCTCTCCGGGGGAAATCCCCTCTTACGGGAAGACATCGGGGAAATAATCGATTATGCCTCTCGCTATTTTATCACGACGATATACGATAACGGGAGCCAAGCTGCCAAAAAAATCGAGGCTCTACGCAACGCCGATTTCGTCGCCATCTCCTTGGACACGCTCGACGAGAAAAAATACGACTACCTAAAAGGCGTTCGTGGAGCTTGGAAAAACGCGATAAACGCCGTCGAAACTCTGCACAATCATGGAATTACTGTGGGGGTTTCTCCCACAATCTCGCAACTCAACATGTTTGAGATCGTAGATTTCACCGAGCATTTTACTCAGAAGGGAGTCCCAGTTCTCTACTGCTTGTACCAGCATGACACTCTTCCACCACCCCTGTTTAAGATCGGCGAGAGAGACCGAGACC
>CAZPDY010000089.1:0-5588 GCA_964585455.1 uncultured Candidatus Bathyarchaeia archaeon
GTGTTTACGCAATTTCTGAAACATTCGGGGGAAGCGGTCCCTTGTCTGCTCTTCTTTTCGGTCTCATGCTGGGAAACGATAGAGAAGTTTTCAAGACTTTGAGGGTTAAACTGGATTTAAGCTATTCTCGGGCTCATTTATGGCATGGGTGGGGGTGAATTTCCAATATGGTTGGGCATTCTCATAGCCTTAATAATCGTCTCAGTAAACTTGGTGTTTCGCCACGCCGCTGCAACTATTGCGACATGGAGAACCAACATGTTCCAGTATCGTCGTTTCATGACTTTTATGTGTGGGATAGGACTAGCAAACGCCACCCTCAGCATTCTGATATACAAAGAACTCAGTCTAGCAGTTCCCTATGCATATCTCTATCCTACCATCGTAACAAACATAATTATGGTGACAAACATAATTACTTCAATCGCACCATTGGGTAAAACTCGCAGATAGGTAGGCAGGCTCTTGGGCAAGGTAAGCGCTTTAATCAAACTCATACGCCCTGTAAACTGTGTGATGATGGGTTTTGCAGTGATCGTTGGAGCCGCTCTGGCTGGAAAGGAACAGCTTTTCCAACAACTCCAAAACCTATCGCTCGGCTTCTCAACGGGCTTTTTCCTCACTGGCGCTACTATGTCCATCAACGATTACTGTGACAGAGAAGTCGACGCCGTAAACGAGCCTAAACGACCTATCCCGAGTGGCGCAGTGAACCCAAGAGAGGCATTGGTCTTCGCCTCGGGTCTGACAATTTGTGGCTTTTTGGCTGCGCTGTTCACGAACTGGCGATGCCTAGTTATAGCGTTGGCTGCTTGGGCTGTTTTCGTTCTCTACACCACGAAGGGCAAACGTACGGGTTTTCTTGGGAACCTAATGGTCAGCGTCTGCATCGCTGTGCCCTTTATCTACGGAGGCTTCGTGATTGAAAGAGGAATCATACCGACATCTGGCATTTTTGTCGCCATGGTTTTTCTCGCCAACACCGGTCGCGAAGTCATCAAGGGAATAGCAGACGTGGAAGGCGACAGGAAGAGCAACATCAGGACTGTTGCAGTGCTTTATGGAGAGAAGAAGGCAGCAATTGTTGCCACTCTTCTATACCTTTCCGCTGTTTCCTTAACCCCATTACCCCTGCTTCTGGGAATCGTTTCTTCATGGTTTATCCCCTTTGCATTCTTCACCGACATGGGTTTGATTCTGGCTTCCATCCTACTCCTCTTAAACCCCTCGAAGGAAAACGCTAGAAGGATTAAGAACCGAAGTCTATGGTGGTTCATGAGTGGGCTTCTGGCGTTTATCGTCGGAGCCTAGTGCTTAAACTGTAAATATTTAGGTTAGAACTGCACAAGAATGAGGAAGAGAGATTCCCAATGTCATTCACACCTATCAAAGAAATCCTCGAAGGAAAACATGAAGACGAGCACGTTGGCATTCGGGGATGGGTCTATCGAAAACGCGAGAGCAAAGAAACCATCTTTCTGCTGATACGAGACGCCACCGGAATAATACAATCCACCGTAAAACAAGGAACAAAAGCGTGGAAAGAAGCGCAGAAAATTACCATAGAATCCTCCACCACACTCAGCGGACTAGCGAGGAAGGATCAGCGTGCTCCAGGAGGCTACGAGGTTGCAGCTGAAAGAATGGCGATTATCGGTCTTGCTGAGACGTTTCCCATTGCTAAAGACCTGAGCGAAGATTTTCTCCGAGACGTCAGGCATCTGTGGCTGCGAAGTAGGAAGATGAACCTGGTTATGAGGATAAGAAGCGAGGTCCTATGGCTCATGCACGAATTCTTCAGGAAAAGAGGTTTCACAGAAATCTCGCCTCCCATGTTCATAACCAGCGCATGCGAAGGCGGTGCAACGCTTTTCAGTGCTAAATATTTTGAGCAAGACTTGTACCTCACTCAGAGCGCTCAACTGTACTCGGAAATTCTCATATATTCTCTAGAGAAGGTTTACACCTGTGCCCCTTCTTTCAGAGCCGAGAAAAGCCGAACCATACGCCACCTCTGCGAGTACTGGCACGTGGAACCCGAATGGGCTTTTGCAGACATGAACGATGTTATGCAGGTTGAAGAGGAGTTAATCAGCTACGTCTGTCAGAAAATAGCAGAACGCTGCAGCCGAGAACTCAAAGAGCTGGGCGTCGACATCCAGAAGCTTTTGAGGATAAAGCCGCCCTTTCCACGAATAACCTACAAGGAAGCGATTGAGAGGTTGCAGAAGAAGGGCTTCGACATCGAATGGGGTGTAGACATGGGCTTCGATGAGGAAAAAGCTCTGGCTGAAGATTTTCAGGCGCCTTTCTTCGTATACGATTATCCCAAGGAGATTAAGGCGTTCTACTGCAAAACCTACCGAGACAAGCCTGAGATAGCAATGTCGGTGGACATGCTGGTTCCAAAGATTGGGGAGCTAACAACTGGTGGCTCCCGCGAAGACGACAAAGATGAGTTGGTCAGGAGAATTAAGGAGACGGGCTTGAAGGTTGAGGATTACGACTGGTACATCGACATGCGAAGATACGGCACAGTACCACACGCAGGGTTCGGGCTGGGCGTGGAAAGGTTTCTCATGTGGATACTCGAATTAGACAACATCATCGACGCCATTCCGTTCCCACGAACCATGCGAAGGAGCTACCCCTAACCGAAGAGCGTTCAGAATTAGCATGTAGGTTTCAACTTTCTTTTTAAGCACCTTTCCGCCTTTTTTTTATGTGTCTCTAACTTGAAACAACGATTAGGCGAAACAAAAAAGCAAGTTGTAAGCGGTAAAGACAATCTTTGGGTACTGGAGCTCCTCGACAACCCCAGCCTCGCTAAGGAGCTCGACGACAACAGAGACATGTGGGCTACACGGCAGACAGATGCAGGCTTGTGCGTGGTCTGCAAGGGTTCACGAATGCTGTGCGGCAAGGCTCGTTGCCCAGTCATGGTTCGCCTGAATTCCTTCATACGCGCCGTGCCGTTGATCAACAAATTAGACATCGACGGGGCTTCACCCCCCGGCGTCTTCGTGGGTCGAATCGGATACCCCTACGTCTATGCAGGTCCATTGGTGCCGCCTGTCCACGAAGACACAAGCCTCTACGACATGCCCGAATTATGGTTCGGCAAGCCGATAGACGAGATAGTTGGCTTCCGCTCAATGCTCATCCGAGGAAAACACCGAGTGCACGTGCAACGCTTCGAAGAAGCGGGCAAGATCATGGACATGACTCGTGACCTAGCCTTGTCTTCATCGGCGACTGACGTGGAGTTAGCTCTGAAAAAGCGGCCGCGTGGTTTTCTGGTTTTGAACGATGACATCCAGCCTTTTGGTCCCTCGGCGCCCATCAGAGATTTACGGGTATCTTCTGCTCGCTGGGATCACCACGTTGAGAAAGCTTACTACGACACCGATTTGAAAGCTAAGCCCGCTGTTCTCGAGCTCTTCGACAGGGGCGTGATGGTTACGAAGATTCAGAGAGCTTTCAGCGTTGGAGCTTTTGGAGTTGAGCAACAGAGACGTCTGGTGCCCACACGCTGGAGCATCACCGCAGTCGACAGCATCATATCCAAGGAACTGATGGACAACGTCAAGACTTTTCCGCTAATCAACGAGTACCGCCTCTACGAGTCTTCCTATTTGGCGAACCAGTTTGAAGTTTTGATGATGCCCGACGCATGGAGTTACGAAGCCATCGAGGCTTGGTACCCGGGCACTGTCTGGAACCCGACTGGCAAGAACATCGTGATGTACGGGGACTGGGAGAGCTACGATGGGCGTACCACCTATGCGGACATCGGAGGATGCTACTATGCTGCTCGGCTTGCTGTGTGCGAGCTTTTGACTAAGGAGAGGCGTCAAGCGAGCGTCGTCGTGCTACGTGAAGCAAGACCGGGATACATCATGCCCGTGGGAGTGTGGCAGGTGAGAGAGAACGTGCGGAACGCTATGCGACAGCAGCCGCTGAAGTTTAGCACTCTGGAAGAGGCTTTGCAGAGGGTTTCGAGCCAGTTCCACATTCCGGTAACACAATGGATGAACAAGAGTAGGTTGATTACGAACGCTCGGACACAGAGGAAGCTGACACAGTACGCTTAAGCGCTTTCTTGCTTTAGCTTCTTGCCGCATTTTTGGCAGAACTTTGCGTTGAAGGGATTTTTTTCTCCGCAGTGAGGGCAAGTGATTGGTTCTCTGCTGGTTGCTTCTGTAACTTTTTCTCGGGCTGTTTTGAAGGCTTTTTCCATCTCTTTGCCAGCCACTGCGAACGCTTTCTCGATTTCCTCCCCCATCTTTGAAAGAGCCTCTCTAAGGTCTTCCCACGGGGTAGAAATGCCCGCTTCTGCGCCCTTCTCTGTTCTTACGCCGCATCGGGGACAGAAATACGCGTTTTCGGGAAGCTTCCCGCCACAGTTTGAGCAATATACCACGGGTGTCACCGAAAACTATGAGGGTTGTGGGAAAATTTAAGTGTATATCCATGCGAGAGTTGCCGTTTTCCTGTTTCTATGGGCATTGAGTGTCTTACGTCTTTTTAGCCTGTATCTTCTTACCGCATTTGGGACAATACTTCAAATTGCTCCTGATTTCTGCGCCACATCTGGGACAGAGGATTGCTGGGGGGGGTTTCGCTTCTTCCTTCATCTCTTTTTTCAAAGCCCTAGCGTACAGCCAGCTCAGAAGGATAAAGTAAGAAGTCGCGCTGATGCCGATCGTGGAAACTGTGAGGCCTACGATAAAAAGTGCTGTAAGGGATGGAAGTTGTCCTAGAATGGCGAGGGCTATGCCCACAACCATTCCTACAGCAGCTATTTTTCTGAGGCGTTTTGCCTCCACGATTCTCTGTTGCAGTTCTTTTTTCTTCTTCAATCTAAGCTTTCCTGAAATGTCTTAGAAGCGTTAAGTTGGAATCGTCAGGGACTCTAAATCTCTCGGATAGTACGTTATTATCTCTGCGCCCTCTTCGGTAATCAACACGGTGTCCGAGTGCCTAAAGCCGCCAAAGCCAGGTTCATATATCCCAGGCTCACAACTCACAACCATTCCACGCTTTAGGACCACGCTGTTGCCCACGTCCAACCATGGAGGTTCATGACCTTCTAACCCCAAACCGTGACCAGTATGGTGTCGCATCAACCTTCCCAACCCCGCTTTTCTGAAAACTTTCGCTGTTGCAGCGTCTACACTACTGCATTCTGCTCCGGGTCTTAGGGCTTTGAAGGCTTCTTCCTGCGCCTTCAACATCACCTCAAAGTATTTCTGCTGCTTGGGCGTCGGTTCGCCCAGTATCATCGTGCGCTCAAGCTCGCAGCTGTAGCCTCCCACGTCTGCGCCAGCGCCTGTCACGAGTACGTCGCCGTCCTTCATAGGACGCCTCGTGGCTATCGCGTGGGGAATGGCGGACATCTCACCAACCTGCCCGCGGAAGCCTGCGCTTGCAGGGCTTCGTCCCCAGCGTTGGGGCTCATAGTCGGGTCCGAGAGCTTTCTTCATGGTCGCCGATGCTTCGTAGGTGGCAGTCATAGCCACGTCGAAGTCCCACAGATCAGATGCCGTATATTCTTGCAGCAGTGAGTGTGCTAGGTTCGCCCATTT
>CAZPDY010000090.1:0-5574 GCA_964585455.1 uncultured Candidatus Bathyarchaeia archaeon
TGAACACATAAGGAGATTACCGTAATGGAAAGAGAAGAAGTTATTAGAATTGAGACGGAGAATCTAGAGGAAGGCGAAGGCTGGCACAAGGAGGTAAACGTTAGAGAAATTGTCTTTGGCTTTAATGACGGTTCCATCTCAACACTAGCCCTCCTAGCAGGAGTCACAGGCGGTGCCTTGGCGCGAAACGGGATACTGATTGCTGGGATTTCTGGGGTTATAGCGGGTGCAATCTCTATGGGAATAGGGGCTTACATATCGTCTAAATCTGAAGTGGAACATCATCAAAGTGAGATCGAACGTGAACTGCAAGAAATCGAAGAAGTCCCAGAAATAGAGCGGGAGGAAATTCGCCAGATTTACCAGAAGAAGGCTGCTTTTGCTGATAAGGAGTTGGACTTGATTGTCAATCGCATAACCGGCGACAAGAAAACTTGGTTGGACTCTATGATGAAGGAGGAGCTTGGGCTTTTTGAAGAACGATTTGAAAACCCGATTAAATTGGGGTTAATAATGTTCCTCGCCTTTGTTGCAGGAGGCTTAGTTCCTATTATCCCATTTCTGTTAGTATCAACTCCCCAAACCAGTCTGCTGACCTCTTCCATCATAACTTTCGCATCCCTCTTCGTCATAGGCGTTTGGAAAACCACGTTCACCGACAAGCACTGGCTTATATCAGGCATCGAGATGGTTTTCGTCGGCATACTCGCAGCAGCAATCCCATATGCAATAGGTGAGCTTTTCTTGCCGACAATTCTGTCAAGAATATTAGGTTGAAGCTCAAATTGTCACCAGTCTATGGCCCTGCACCATCAAGGCGTCTCGGGAAAAGCCTAGGAATAAATAACGTCCAAGCGAAAACATGTACCTATTCATGCGTTTATTGTCAATTGGGAAAAACTACAAAGATAACTATGAATAGGCAAGCCTTTTACAAGCGGGAAGATATCTTCAATGAGGTTAGACTGAAAGTCGATAAAGCTCGTTTGAATAACGAGAGAATTGATTATTTGACTTTTGTGCCAGACGGAGAACCAACTTTAGACATTAACATCGGTAAGGAAATCTCTTTCTTAAGACAGATAGGGATTCCGATAGCTGCTATAACCAACGCTTCGCTGCTTTGGCGAGAAGATGTAAGAGAGAATTTACTCAAAGTGGACTTTGTTTCTTTAAAGGTAGACGCTGTCAGCGAAGATTTGTGGAAGAGAATAAACAGACCTCATAAGGACTTAGGATTAGACATGGTTTTGGAAGGCATACGAGAGTTCTCAAAGGAGTCTAAAGGGACAGTTGTCAGTGAAACCATGCTTATAGATAGCATCGACTATGGAAACGAAATCGAGAGGATAGCAGAGTTCATAACAGAGCTGAGAAAGCTGGATAAAGCCTACATTGCAATCCCGACAAGACCGCCAACTGACAAGTGGGTTAAACCAGCCAAAGAAGAAGTCGTAAACGCTGCTTTTCAAGTTTTTTCTGAAAAACTTGGCGCCAACAGAGTTGAATATTTGATTGGTTATGAGGGAAATGCCTTCGCGTACACTGGAAGTGTTGAAGAAGACTTGCTGAGCATAACAGCTGTGCACCCCATGCGTGAAGAAGCGGTAGCAGAGTTCTTGAAGAAGGCATATGCAGACTGGTATATCATCGAAAAGCTTTTGGAAGAAAACAAACTCGTAGAACTTGGATATGAAGGAAACAAATACTACATGAGAAAACTGCCGGGCAGAACTCAATGAATAAAGGGCGCTGAAATGACAAAAAAGAAGAAAAAAGAAAGCTGGAAAGAAAGGAGACAACGAGCTACCCTAAAACGTCAGAAGGCAGCAGAAGCCGAACGCTCAAGAAAAGAAAGACAACCTAAAAAGAGCAAAAGATGGCCTAAAGGCAAAATCTTTGGTGTGGCTTTTACGTTTTTGTTGGTAATAGGATTATATGGCGTTTGGCAACACACACAATCGCCACGAAGCGGTAATTCTAACGTCAACGGACAAAAAGCTCCCCTTTTCGCGCTGACTGACATAGATGGGAATGCAGTTTCTCTAGAGGCTTTTCGAGGAAAAGTTGTGGTTTTAGATTTCTTTTACATTAGATGCGGGTATTGTGACGATCAATTTTTAGAACTAGAGGAAATTTACCAAAGCTATAGTCATGATGACATTGAGATAATATCGATAAGCATTGACCCAACTTATGACACTATTGACCGTCTTAAAGAGTTTGAGACCGGACCGAATCAGTATAGCGGTCTCGATTATGAGATAAGTTGGATACTAACAAGAGATACGGGTGAGGTAGCTACAAATTACGAAATCACTGCCGCCCCAACAACAGTGATAATTGACAAAGAAGGGTTTATTTCTTCACATAGCCCGTTTATTGGATTAACTGACGCTTCACAATTATCTGGTGAAATCGACGTCTTGCTGAATGCTGATTGAAAATTGGAAGGAGCTTTGGATGTATAAGATAAATCTCAAGTTGAAACTGCTGATATCAGTCGGTTTTATTCTTATGGCTACATTGAATGTAAACGACTATTGGTTTATAGAGACACTAGTGAGATATGTTTGTACTTCGTGCGTAGGAATTGGTTAGGTTGCTGAAATTTTGAGATTAGGAAACAAACGAAGACTGATGCAGATTAGTGCTTTTATCGTTTCTAATCTAGGTATTTTTCGTGTACTGAAAACTGGCTTTGTCTGTCCATTCCTTTATTGTTATGGCTGCCCTTTCGCAGCTTTTGGTTGTCCGATAGGTATACTTCAGAATTTTATAATATATGATCAGTTTCCATTTTTTGCTGTTGGTTCTCTTGGAGTTTATGGAATGATTTTTGGCAGAGCTTTTTGCGGTTGGGCTTGCCCCTTCGGAACGTTGCATGACATGCTCAGTACTAAAAGCCGCAGAAAGGAAGTTAAAACTCATAACTATTGGTATGTTAAATATGTAATTCTGTTTCTTACACTTGCCTTGGCGTGGTTTGCTTTGGACACAATCTTCTGCAAGCTTTGTCCTTCCGGCTCACTGTTTGCTGCCATACCCTTCCATCTATTGTATCCCGGAACTGTGGAATCGGGGGTGTTTCTTTATATCCACATTTTCACGCTTGTGTTGACCATAATTTCGGCTTTAGTTGTCAGTCGTTTCTGGTGTCGCTACTTGTGCCCATTAGGAGCCATAGCTGGAGCCTTCAACAAAGTAGGAATATTGACTATCCAATGCGATAAAGAAAAATGTAAAAAATGCAAGTCTTGCCTCTATGTATGCCCAATGGGAATCACAACGACAGAAGACGTTGGAACATCAACGGATTGCATCCTTTGCGGTAGATGCGTTGAAGCATGCCCTGAAAAAGCTTTGAACTTCAAAACCAAAAGCAGATAAGAATCTGCCTTTTTTCTCATAAAAACTTGCCCACAAACTTTCTTTTAATATCAAACCAAGAATTACGCTACCGTTATCCTTCAAAACTCTTGCAGCTTCTTCTAGAACCTTTGCTGGTTTGTCAACAAAACAAAGGGTTACAATAATGAAGATGGCGCCAAAGGATTTATCTGGAAACGGCAATTTTTCGCCTGTTCCTTTAATGACGTTTATTTTCCGTCTCTCTGCAAATCTTAGCACGCTTGTAGAAATGTCAACTCCGTATTCTATTTTCAGTGCTTCCGCGAACCTTCCAGTACCTACACCTATTTCAAGTGAACGTGGCTCCAGATTTCCACACAATAATGCTACGCAAGCTCTTTCTAGGTTGAATGCTGATTTTCCAAAGGGTTTATCGTACCATTTGTCATATCTTTCTGCAAACGCGTCAAAAACACGCACCACCTTCAAGCTATTTGGATCTGCTCTTTCTTTCAACCATGACACAGACTCCGTGGACAACCACTATGCCATTTTTCCTGCAAAAATCAATCGCTTCTTTAGATTCTGAACCAGGCTGCATCCACACTTTTCCTATTCCAAGTTTCTTGCAGGTCTTGACTACTTGCTCTGTTATCTTCGGTGGGACTACCACATCCACAACATCTGGCTTTTTCGGAAGAGCTTCAAGGCTTACGTAGCACTTGTCTCCCAAAACGCTGTCTGTGCTAGGATTAATACAATAAACCTTGTATCCAGCATTGCGCAGGTCTCTATAAACTTGATGACCATACTTTCCAGGATCTCTGCTGACACCTATAACGGCAAACACATTTGTCCTTCTCAAGAAATCCTCGATTGAGTTTTCATCCATAATAACTCGCCTCCTTTTTACACTCACAATTTTGCAACAACACCATACTTAAAGCTCTGCTCTTCAGCTATATTTCAATCGAGTTTGTTTATCTCCTAACACTTGCTTGATCTTCTCTTTACACTCTAGTGTGGTCCACGTTCCCAAGGCTGTATGGTTTTCGTAATAACTTTGTGGAATTGGATGTGTGCCTATTATTACATCTACCTTGTATTTTTGCTTAATGAGATTGCAGAAATGGTCAATGTACGGGCATGGAGGGTAACCTACGACCATACCTGTTGCAAAATGAATAACTTCAACGCCATTTTTCTTCATTTCCTCCACGCAGTATTCCACATTTCCGCCTGGGCATCCTCCGCAGGTAGTGTATCCAACAAGCTCCACTTCACGGTCTTTGTAAACGCTGAAAGCGCCTTCTCTGTTTCTTAAAGCTCTAAAGCATTTACCGCCAGCGCAACTGCTGTAACGATCGCAAATTATTATACCTATGCTCTTTTTAGTGTGCGTCTAAATCCACTCGTTCGCCCGATCTATATTTTTGTTCTGCTGATTGACCGGCAAGGATATCCACCAACAAGTTTATGCTTCCTATGCTTTAAACGTCACTAATGATTCTTTGATGGATTCGGCAACTTTTGTGTTTGGATTAACTAGAATTTTCTTTATTCCGTGGTGTTCAAGCAGACCTGAAGCCCCAGGCCCGAATTCTGCTGCTAACACGAGATTTACCTTTAGATCAGCCAGAGTCTTTACTGCAACCGGTCCAGAGCCATATTCGTAAGATGCAGCCGGATTCTCAATTGTTCGCACGTTCTTAACTTCGCAATCCTCAACATCTATTATCGTGAAAAGTTTGGCTTTTCCAAAAACTTTTGAGACGATATCTTCTAGAGCCTTACGGTTTTCTGTTGGAACGGCTATCCTCATTTTTCCCATGTTCTCTCATCACCTCTTAATGCCGTAAATTCTAGTTATGCCAAAAAAAGACGAGGGTATAAGGGAGAATGTTACCACGGAGGTTCTTCGCCTCTTCGTTCTCTTGGTGGACCTTTATTAAGTCGGTGAGTCGTTGCAGCGGTATGCCGTATCTTGGGCAGTCGGAATGGTTTCATCGGAATCGAATGGTTTACGGTCTTGTTTACTTCTTTTTTCCTTGTTCAAGTGTCGCTTTCAGTTCTTCGATTCTGGACGCAATTTCACCCATTTCCTCTTCAAGGTCCGCCTTCTCTGCCTCCAGCTCTTTTCTGTAGTTTTCCAATGCTGCAACTTCCTGTTCTGGAGTTTGGGGTTGTGCTACAGGCGTATACACTGGCGGATAAGCGTAAGGG
>CAZPDY010000091.1:0-5448 GCA_964585455.1 uncultured Candidatus Bathyarchaeia archaeon
CCCCCCAACCCAAAACAGGTAGACTGCCCCAAACTATGCTTCGTCAGTCCCGCAGCGATTTCGTAGGTTAAGGTTCCGCTTCGAGAAGCCACTCCTACGACACCGCGCTTGAAGATGTGGACGGGCATTATCCCCAGCTTGCACTCATCGAGTGTGATGATTCCGGGAGTGTTGGGTCCGATGATAGTTACGCCTCGTTGCTTTGCGTAATCCATGACTATGATGGAATCTTTTATTGGGATATGTTCGGTGATTATCACGACGGTTCTTATGACATCTTCCATGGCTTCCAGCGCTGCGTCAGCAGCGAAGGGCGAGGGAACGAAGATTATCGACGCGTTTGCCCCATGCCTTTGAGCTGCTTCTTTCACTGTGTCGTAGACTGGAACCCCTTGAAAATCTGTGTTGCCTTTTCCCGGAGTTACCCCCGCGACGATTTTTGTCCCATATTCCAACATCAATCGCGTGTGAAAACTGCCTTGAGCGCCTGTGATGCCTTGCACTATGGCTCTCGTGTTTTTTCCAACGATTATGCCCATCGCCTAGTCATCCTCCCTTCGCCATCTCGACGGCTTTTCTCGCTGCCTCTTCCATGCTATCCAAGACGTGGATTCCGGCTTCGGTGAGTATGCGTCTGCCCTCTTCCTCGTTCGTGCCCACCAGACGTATCACTATGGGCTTCGTGAAGCCGATTTTCTTCTTCGCTTCCAAGATTCCTCTTGCAACGTTGTCGCAGCGGGTAATGCCGCCTAAGATGTTGATGAAGACTATGGATGCTTTGGTGTCTGTGAGAAGAATGTCGAGGGCGGCTGCAATCTGTTCCTCCGAGGCTCCTCCGCCCACGTCGAGGAAGTTTGCAGGTCTGCCGCCGTAGAGTTGAACCGCGTCGAGGGTTGCCATCACTAGACCAGCGCCGTTGCCCATTATGCCGATGTTGCCGTCCAGTTGCACGTAGGCCAAGCCTGCTTTCTGCGCCCTTATCTCTTCATGTGTCAGCTCGGTTTTGTCTTCTGAAAGGAGGCGTTCTTTGTATTGGGGGTGTCGGTAGAGGGCGTTGTCGTCGACTGTGATTCGAGCGTCTGCCGCAACAAACCTTCCGTCAGCCGTTTCAACGAGAGGGTTCATCTCAATCAACTCAGCGTCGACATCCATGGCAACCTTGTAGAGCCTCTCAAGGATTGATGCAAGCGTAAGCATGGCTTTGTCCGTGTACCCCATGTTGCTTGCCATCTGTCTTGCGTGGTAACCTCGGAAACCCAAGACCGGGTCGACGGGCATTTTGATTATTTTCTCTGGCGTCTTGGCTGCGACTTCTTCTATATCCATGCCTCCTGCTGTGGAGGCGACGGCTACGTAGCATCGGCAGGAGCGGTCGATCGTTATTCCGAAGTAAAGCTCCCTTTTCACTTCGATTTTCTCCTCTACCCAGACACTGCCCACTCTAAGCCCCTTTATTGTCATGTTCAAAATCTTCTCCGCGGTTCTTTCAGTCTCTTCTAACGTGGTGGCGAATTGGATTCCGCCAGCCTTGCCTCTTCCAGCTACGAGTACCTGTGCTTTGACAGCGTAGGGAGCGTGGAGCTGCGAAGCAACTTCTCTTGCTTGGGTTGGAGAGGTGGCTAATGCTCCTCGTGGAGTGGGGATTTCGTGTTTTGTGAGTATGGTTTTTGCTTCGTGTTCGAAGAGTTTCATGGGGAGACTTCCTTAGAAGAGAGCTATTTTAACGTTTGAATAGCCATATAAGTCCTTGTATCCAGAACACCGTCGACGCCTGCTAATCCCTTTAAAGCCTCGTCGAGCTTCTCCCGCTCAATGACTAGAATTGCATCCATGTCCCCTGCCACTCGGAAGACACGTTGAATGGGGAACTGGAAGATTTTCTCGTAGGCTTCTTTTCGTTTTAGGGGAGAGATTTTGAGAAAGACGAAGGCTGGGTTCGCTGAGATTCCCAGAAGGTTTAAGCCCTTCTCGGTAACGTCGATGAAGCCTCTGCCCGTGCGAATGTGTCCTTGGTCTCGAAGCTTACGCAAGTGCACGTTCAGGGCTTGACGGCTTATGCCTAACTGTGCAGCAAAATCGTTCTGTTTAACGCGTAGAGTGTAGATAGTTATCAGCTTGCCCTTTTCGTAGAGCATGCGGAGCAGTCGCACTGGACGCCCCGTGAGTATGGTTTCTTCCATTTCAGGAGCTTCTCCATCTTGATTTTAGACAAGACAGAGCTTTACAATAGTAGCGATATTAAACTTGTGTTGCGAGGATTCACGGCGCTTCGGATACCGTAATATATTTATTTGTTCTTCTGCACTTTTAAAAAGCCACAGAATATAAGTGCCTAGGAGTGAGGCGTCTCTCCTTAGCTTCGGAGGACACCAAAAGGGTGAAAACACAGCTATGCAATTTCTGCCTAAAAAGCGGAATATTATGCTCGAAGTGTCAAGCAAGGGTTAAGTCTGGACAGGTCGGCGATGCCTACCTTGAAATCGCCCGTCTACTCCTCTCTCTGGAAGAAAAATATCCACCTCTTCAGGAAGTTTATTTTCACAATGCCGTCGAAGCAGACGGCGTTCTAGCAGTGATTGTCGGAAGGGGAGACGTTGCTCGCCTCTTGGGCTATGGCGGAAAGATTGTTAAGGCAATTGGTGAAAAAACTGGCAAGACAATCCGTATCTTAGAACATGGCGTGGACGACAGAAAATTCCTCGAAGACTTGTTTGCCCCGTTAACCGTTCTAACGATAAACACTATTTGGCTTCCAGACGGAACCACTGAGACCCGAGTTATCTTGAGAGGAAGAGGGCGGAGGACGTCTCTGGCGAATACTAAGGCGATGAAGCAGATTGCCAAAAAAGTTCGCAACATGGTTCTGAGAGTAGAATTCTCAAGCTGAGGAGACCAGCATGACTGTGAAACTCGACTCGTTAGGAGACTGGCGAAAAACACTCTACACCTCCGACATAAAACCCGAATTTGACGGGAAAGAAGTCATTGTCCTTGGGTGGGTTCAAGAAATCCGAGACTTGGGCGCCATTAAATTCGTAATCCTCCAAGACAGCCAAGGGACGCTGCAGATAACTATTCCCAAGAAGAGAGCGAGCAAAGAAGTCTTAAAGAAGGTAGACTCTCTGCAACTGCAATATTGCTTCGGCGTCAAGGGCACAGTGAAGAAGACCGAGATGACCCAGCGGGGCTTGGAAATAATCCCGAACGAAATTAGGATTCTAGGACTAGCACAGCATCCGCTTCCCCTTGACGTGACTGGAAAGACCCCTGCGACGATTGACACGCGGTTAAACGCCAGAGTGCTCGACCTCTGTCAAGAAGAAAACCGTGCAATATGGAACATCCAGCATACGACGTTGGTTGCCCTTCGCAGTTTTCTTTCAGAAAGGGGGTTCATGGAGGTTTACACGCCGAGAATCATCGCAACCGCAACCGAAGGCGGAGCCGCTCTCTTTTCTGTGGAGTATTTTGACCAAGCAGCCTACCTCGCCCAGAGTCCCCAGCTGTATAAGGAGGAGTTGACGCTGTGTTTTGAGAAGGTGTTTGAAATCGGACCCTTTTTTAGGGCTGAGGAGTCTCACACGCGGCATCACATCAGCGAGTTTATCTCTGTCGACGTTGAGCAGGCTTTCGCCACTCAAGACGACGTCATGACCCTGCTCGAGCAAGTTATGCATCACGTTTGCGAAACCGTGAAAACGGGCTGCCAGAAAGAACTCGCCATTCTAAGGCATGAAATCGAGGTTCCGAGGTTGCCCGCGAGACGGTTCACTTACACTGAAATTCTCGATGAGCTAGCAGAGGAAGGGACAAAAATCCCTTGGGGCGAAGACATACCCACAACAGCCTACAGGGCTTTGGGCAAGCTTCACCCCGACTTCTACCTCATAACCGACTGGCCCACCAAGTCTAAGCCTTTCTACATCCAGCCAAAAGACGACAACCCCGAAGTTAGCGAGGGATTCGACTTCATGTGGAAGTGGATGGAGCTGGCTTCTGGGGGGACGAGGGTTCACTCTAAAGAGTTCTTGATGCGGCGGCTGAAGGAGCAGGGACTAGACCCGGAAGCTTTCAAACATCACCTGCAGGTCTTCGACTACGGGCTGCCTCCGCATGCGGGCTGGGCAGCGGGTTTTGGGAGGGTTTTGATGATGTTGACGGGGAAGCGGAACATTCGGGAAGTTGTCTTGTTCCCGAGAGACCGCACTCGGCTCACGCCCTGAATCGTTGAGTGATCGTGTTCTTCTAGAAGATAAATCCCTAAACATATAAGAAAAGCGAACGAACAATTCCTAGTAGAAAGGAGAGATAGTGAAAAATGCAGAAAAAAGCCGTAGGAGTAGTAGCCATCGCCTTGCTTGCGCTCGCAATGTTAGGCATCTTCTATCTCTTGAGACCCGCTCAAGCCACCTTGCTTGAATACGAGTCCACGTGTAGTGGAACAGTAGACAAGAAACCAGGCGAGTCTTTCATCGTCACGCTTACTTTAAAGAACAAGGGCACAACCGAGGGCACGTGGAGAATCGCCATTACCTTCGAAGGCGACGATTGGACTTGGAAGGGCGAGGAGAAAGAACTCACTCTGAAACCCAATGAGAAGGAGACTCTAACGTGGGAAGGAAACGTGCCCGAAGATGCAGCAGTAGACAGCGCAGCACGCCTGATAGTGTACTACGACGACGAGTTTGTAGCCCTGAACTGGTGGATTCACGTCGTGTCTGGCGCCGAACTCAGCATAGTCGACAGCAAAGTAAGCTGAACTGCCTGACCAGAATCGCTTATATTGGTTAAGAGTGAATCACTTAGCTGTGAAAATTCTGATTTTTACTGAAGGAACCTTGATAATGCACAGAAACGCAGAGGGACATACAAGAGAAGAGATAGTGCAACAGGTTCGTGACAGGAAAGACGCTTCACTCTACGACTGGGAGACCTACATACCCATCGGCGACGCAGCTGAAAGGCTCATGCATGGAAAAGACAGGGTGCAGAAACTCTCTATTTAACGTCCCGAACGAAAACCTCTGAAGTGGAAAAGATAAAGGCGGTTCTCAACAGACATGGTTTTCCAAGTGGTCAACCGTATTTCAGAGTGGAAGGCGAAGAATTCAAGGATATCGCCGAGAGGCTGATGCCCGACACCATCATAGAAGACGACTGTGAAAGCATCGGCGGAGAAGACCAGATGACTTACACGCATATTAAGCCAGAGTTAAGGAAGAGAATCAAGCTAATCACCGTTAAAGAATTCGGTGGAATCGACCACCTCCCTGACAACATTCTGCACAGGTAGCTAGAAACCCGCCTTTATCAAGTTGTGTGGCTTCATGAATTCTCGTAAGACAACGGTTGCGTAACAACCCCGATGCAGAGTAAACCCCACTCTCAGCTTCTTCTTGCTCGGGTCTAACTCGTCTCTAGTTAGCTTTTCTACGTGGAGGTTTATTA